>JAGWBW010000250.1 GCA_021295695.1 Candidatus Latescibacterota bacterium | reverse complement strand
CTGCCAAGAAAAACCACCAGGGGCTTTTGCTTATGTCTGGTCGAGCACCACAACCACATGTGTAAAGGGCGGCAGAAGTATCTCTGAACTACCTGCCGCCCAGGCCGGGCTGTGAAATAGGAGTGACTCGCCCGGCACAATTCTTTAATAAATTTCTACTCGGAATTTCCTACTTTGGCTTTCTGATAATTGACGGCGTTGCGGTGCTGGGGGCATAATCAGGTACGCCAATATCTCCTGGCAAAGATTTGTCTGGAGAACTTTCTGGAGTAGCTTGCGTGCCGAACACGACGCTTATTTACCGAAGGCATCGACAAAAATCAGAAAATCGCCAATCCCAATTGTGCCATCCCCATCCAGATCAAACCGCGCATCATATCCCGCATCGCCACGACTTAATCCGAACCGGGTTGCAAACAGCAGAAAATCGCTAATGCCAACTGTCCCATCGCCATCAAAATCGGCCGTTGGCGACTCCTCCGGAACACCAGTGACCACAGCATTGACGCCCACATCTGCCACTGTTAGAGGACCTCCGTCTTTCTCCTGAACAGGAAACACGACGCCACCAATCGTCTTTCGCTCTCCGCGAGAATTTCCTAAGATATCGGTTGTTATATCTGGATAATGCCCTTCGGCATTGCCAATCAAACCACTGGACTCTGCTGGCGCAACAACGCCATTGGGCAGATAATCCACATCGACCTTCGCAATTTTTATCCCATCCCGAGCGGGCATACCCAAATCCCCATCCGTCACATTCCCCTCCCACCTCCAATCCACCGGCTCATCGTCCAGCACCAGCCGCACAGTCCCTTCGGGCCTCGCCAACACCACAATAGCATTATTCGCAACCACGCAATCCTTAGGCGCCGTGCCATTGGGATACCTGTCGTGATTTCCCCCCACAAGCATCGCCGGATTACATCCCACAAACGTATTAAACGCAATCAGCGCGCGCTCCACCCGCACATAGAGATCATCCGATGCCCCATCCATCACCGCCACCCCAAACGCATTGAGCGAGTGGAACAAATTATTCACAACAACCTGATCTGTCCCCTGCACGAGCACACCGCCAGCCCGGCGTTCGCCCTCGCCAAAAAAGAAATTCTCAGACGCCACATTGTCATCCCCATGCCGAAGCCACAGCCCCCCCCGGCAATCGCGAAACGTATTTCTGCGGAGAAGATTGCCGTTGGATTTGACAGAGATGATTTCTCCTTCGCCATTACAGCGTTCAAAAAGGTTGTATTCGATTAGGGTTCCACAGTGGCCCGGTTCCGGGTCCCAGGGATTTCCCTCTGTAATAAGTTGAAGCGTTTCGTAGCCATTATCCAACTTGCCCTCTGAAATATCGACGAAGTGGTTGTGGTGGATGTGGTGTTTTTCTCCCTTGTTTCGCACCATGAGTCGCATCAATTGGCGGTTGTCGAACCTATCGCCCTCATGATGGCTGTTGTTAGTCTTGTTCTCGAACGGGCAGTAGTCAATTTCGATTTGCTGACTTTCCGGCAACACATCTATCCAAATGTTTACCTGAACGTCTGTCATCACACAGCGGCTGATGCGGCATCCCGTTCCCCGAATTTTTATGCTGCCTTTTTTTTCAAAGCGAAGGCCCACGAGGTTGATGTAATCACCCTCTATTGATATGGGACCATGGATAACGGCTTTCCCGATATTTTTTGCTTGAATTGTGATGGGATAGGCCGCGCTCCCTTTTGTTACCAACTCGCACACATCGCCATCATATATGCCGTCGGCTAAGGTGATTGTATCGCCCGGCCGCGCATCAGACACTCGGTGTTCAAGATCGGATAATGTCATAATTCCTGTGCGAAAGGTCAACGGTGGCACCGACGCATGCCCTATGAGTAATACCTCGACCGTATTTTCTTTTGATGATCCCAATGTCAAGGTTGTCTGTGCCCAACCTTTGGTATTGGTAGTGCCGGTGGTGGTACTGAGTGAGCCACCACCTGAGGTGACGGTAAAAGCCACCGGCACACCAGCAAATGCTTCATCCTTCTGATCCCGCACTTCCACAACAAAGGGGGCCGCCAAAGCCGCACCGGGCGTGCCGTCCTGCCCTTGCCCGGAGACTATGGCCAACCTCGTTGGCGTGCGGGAATCGAAGCTTACGCGGACCCCGCGGCTCTGAAGGGCCGGAATGTGCGTATTGAGGGAAGGATAGCTCAGAGGGTTGCGTAGCAAAGTGACCTCGTCGCCATTTCCCAGTCCCGTGTTTACTACCAATGGCGAGATGTCCATGATGTTGTTTATCTGAAGCTCCAGCTTTATCAGACCAGTTAAGTTAGAAAGCGGCGATACGTCCGAAATACTGTTGCCAAATAGCTTTAGATGTTTCAGATGTATCAAGCCCGAGAGGTGCGAAAGATCTGACATACTGTTCTCGCTAATATCCAGAAATGTCAGACCAGTTAAGTTGGAAAGCGGCGACGCATCCGAGATTGAGTTGCCCTCAAGATCCAGCTTTGTCAGACCAGTTAAGTTAGAAAACGGCGATACGTCCGAGATTGAGTTGTGCTGGATATCCAGTTCTGTTAGACGGGTTAAGTTAGAAAGCGGCGACACATCCGAAATACTGTTGCCTGCAAGATATAGCCGGATCAATCCGGTTGCATACTCAAGCCCGGCCAAGTTGTGGATATTCGTATCCCGCGCGTCAATGCGCGTCAATGTCGCCATTTCCGCCCGGGTAATCGTCGCACCGCTTGCCTTGTCCAACGAGTCCTCAATGACAGCCCTCAGGTTCACGTCGGGGATGGTTACGACCTGGTTCTGCGCGCTGCTTTTGCCGCAGAAGGCAAAGAAAATTAAAAGTATGGTAAAGACAGAGGATATATAACGGCAAAAAATCATAAATTGCCTCGCTCACTACCAGACGACTTTGTGCAAGATTTCCGGCTCATTAAAGTTACCGCCTCAAGCGCGATTCTGCTGGCATTAAAGCACAGATATAAAGCAAAAACTGTGCCAATGTGAATCCGCACAAAAATTAAACGCATAACTTGTTATTCTAAATTGGCATAGAAGTGATATTAAAACAAAAAAGCCAGTCTGGATTTTATACCTTTTTCGTCCATATACGGTACAAAATCATTAGACTGGCTCTTAGGCTGTTTATTTACAGATATTTAGACTAAAAATCCGTATATAGCTTTAAAAAGCCACATACGGATCTTAATTAGGGGGGTTTGATACCCAGTTTTCTCCTTTTGTTATATAACCCAAGTTGTGACGTAAAAGATTGCAAAATGTCCATGACATTCTTTCAATAAGGGAAGAGAGTAATCACCCTGGAGTTACACCGCTTTAGATGATTATTTCAAGGTGACGTGTTCGGCGAGTTTGATTCCCAACCCGATTTCTTTGTCATAATTTTCATTGATACCGGCATCTTTGACGAATTGTGTGATAGGACTGTCAATCTCGGTTCCGTGCTTTATTGCAAATAGAACCACAGCTGAAGTCTTAACATCCG
>JAGWBW010000249.1 GCA_021295695.1 Candidatus Latescibacterota bacterium | reverse complement strand
AATCAAGTTTTTCATGATACAATCTGGAACAATATTCGATACAGCAAGCCGGAAAGTACGCCTGAAGAGTTCAATCAAGCGATCAGGATAGCTGGTTTGAATGGATTTATTGAGAAGGCTGAAGATGGTGCGCTTACGCTTATCGGCGATCGTGGTAACACACTATCGGTTGGTCAAAGGCAGCGTATTGCGATTGCTCGCGCGATTTTGAAAGACTCGGATATTCTGATCCTGGATGAAGCTACGTCGGCGCTGGATTCTGAAAGCGAAGGTGAAATTATAGCAAATTTACAGAATCTATATGAAGATAAAACGATGATTGTGATTAGCCACAGACTCAGCACCATCCAGCAGGTAGATGAGGTTATTTGTTTGGATGAGGGGAGAGTTGTGGAGCAGGGTGCCCATGAAGAGTTGATGGAGAAGAAGGGACATTATTGGCGTCTTTTTCGCAAGCAACTTATCACATAGGGAATGCAGCCGGTGAGTGTGGGATTCTATAATTATAAGTTAGTTCTCTTGCGTGCATTGGTTATCCAAATTTTGGGAATAGGCGCGGGATTGATTTATACTGTTATTTTTAGTGAACAGCTTTTGTTCGGCGAGGTTGAAACCTCTGAAAAACATGATGATATAACGTATGTCTCTTTAGAAGTTCTTCAAAATGTAATTCAATCCAAATCAAAAATATTACTCATTGATGGGCGTTCTGAATCTGCTTATCACGAAGGACATATTCCAGGGGCAGTGAACATACCGTATATTCAGCACGATTATTTTTTTCGTCAGCTTTTGGCTGATGTTGCCCGCGAGACCCCAATAATTGTCTATTGTTCTGGCAAGAATTGTAATACCGGTGTCGAATTGGCGAAATTTCTATCACAGAAATCTGGATTTATGCATGTTCAGGTTTTTGAGGGAGGATGGGAGGAATGGGTACAAGGGGAAAATCCGATCCAAACGGGTTTTGACAGATGATTCTAACTACCAAAGTAGCCTGGATAGGAACTGTGGTCCGGGTATTTCTGGGGGGTATTATCGGATGGGCGGGAATTGTAAAAATACATAATCCAGAAGCATTTATTAAAATTGTGAAAGCTTACGATCTGCTGCCCGAGGGATTGGTTGTGATATGGGGAATTTTCTTGCCCTGGATTGAGCTTGTGACTGGTTTATTTTTATTTTCAGGTTTGTGGCACAAGAGTGCTGTGCTCAGTAGCTCTGGTCTTTTTCTTCTATTTGCAGTAGCAGTCAGCATTAATATTTTGCGCGGTGCAGACATCGCCTGTGGTTGTTTTGGATTCAATGACACCAATTTGTATGTTGTATTGCTCCAGGATTTGGTCTTCTTGCTTTGCTGTTGTTTTTTATTTTTTTTTAAATCTACTCCTTATTCTCTTGACCATCTTCTTTCTACTTCCCGGAATGCTGAACTTTCGTAGAGCATTCCCATGAAAAATCCGCTGACAGGCCCTGGCAAGTCGAGTGTTGGCGGTAGAAAGGTTGTACAACCATGGACTAACTCCTTGATAGAAGAGGGCAGGCTGCAACAGTCATTGAAAGCTCAATCATTTGGGAATGTGGATTTGAGATATTCAAAAATACGGCTCATGGAAGATTTTGGCGGAAGGGAGATCAAAAAGGTTGTAAAGTCGATATAAGAGTCCTCTACGAATGCCGAGAATAGACCTTCAGCGTAAAAATCTTATATGAACCAAAAAATACTTAATCATAGATACTGCAAGTTCAATACGAATTAGATACTTGGGTAGAACCTTCTGCACTATCCACTAAAACGAGGTCACTTCAGGATGGATAAAATCGTACCGTATTATTATAAGCATTCGCGTTGGTCCTGGTACTGGCGAGATAAGCTCAAGAAAGCGAGAGCACAGATTCCCCTTCATTCAGTAATCTTGTACTATAAATATATGAACTATCTTCTAAAAAGGCGATTGATTCATCCTAAAACTAAATTCGTAATTTTTGGACAGGGAAGAACTGGCAGCACACTATTGACGAGTTTGCTTAACTCACATCCCGAAATCACCTGTGAAGGCGAAATTCTTACACGGAGGGTTTTAAATCCTCTGTTATATGTTACGTGTAGAAGTCAAATTCAATCTGCATCAGACGTTTATGGATTTAAAGTAAAAATCTACCAACTAACTCATACTCAAAAGTTGGATTTGGATGATGTGATCAATTTTTTGAAAAAATTGAGTGAAGACAAGTGGCAAATCATCTATTTAAGAAGAGCAAACCTATTGAGACACGCTATTTCGAATATGATGGTCGAAAACACGGGTCTATATCATCAGTTTTCAGATGATCAGGTATTTTGGAATAAAAAAATAGATGTGGACTATCAAAAATTATTAATCAGCATGGAGAAACGTGAGAAGTTTCAAGAGGCAGAATCATACGTCTTAAAGCACATTGATTATGTGCCCCTCGTGTATGAAAAAGATCTACTTGACGTTGATGCACAACAAAAGACAGTGGATATGCTGTGTGATTTGATAGGGATTTCACGATGTCCAGTACAGACAAATTTGGTTCGGATAAACAGGGGAAAGTTGTCAGATATTGTGCATAATTATCATGAAATTCGGCCTAAAATAGAGCAAACACGCTTTAGCCAATTTCTTGATTGAGATGGCCTTAGTGGGTACTTTATCCCCTTGAAACTGCCGACTACGGACCCTGGCGAGTCGAGTGTCGGAGAGATAATTATGAATGATAGATTCAAGAAACTCTTTGGGAGGATTTTGTGCAAGGTATTTAATCAAGCTATCATTTTTTTGATTTTTATTTTTTTGGGAAGCGGAGTCGTTGCCATCTATGCATATCCCTTTTTTGCGATAAGCAAACCATTACATGGCGACATTATGATAGTAGAAGGATGGTTGCGCCCTCAAGAACTCAGATCAGCATTACAGCATTACAGATCTGGCAAATACGCTCAGATTGTGGTGACGGGAGGTCATTTCGCTTATAACACTGCGAAGATTCTTGTCTCAGAATGGCAAATTGACCCTGACCTCGTCAAAGTGGTCGTCCGCGACATGCCGAATGGGAAGTTTGAGCGAGATCGCACCTTTAATTCCGCATTAGGACTTCGTCACTGGCTAATCGAGACGAATCAAAAAGAAAAAAAAGTTGATATAGTTACCAGGGGTCATCATGCCCGGCGCTCGTTTATTTTATTTAAAACCGCCCTTGATGGCGTGGCGAAAGTAGGCGTTATAGCTGTTTCCCCCTATAACTACGATCCTGATTACTGGTATGATTCAAGTGCAGGGTTCAGGTCGGTTATAGGCGAAATCATCGCCTACTTTTATGTAAAACTCATTTTCACTCCTGAGTTTCCCAAAAACCGAGAGTAGTCTCAAATTGATCACCAGGTTTTTCTCCCAATAAACGCGACCTTTTCTTCTCAGAGGTGTGATTTTGAGAACAGTTTTGATGATCACACAAAAATTTCCTCCTTTTAATGGTGTTGGGGTTCTGC
>JAGWBW010000248.1:3611-4508 GCA_021295695.1 Candidatus Latescibacterota bacterium | reverse complement strand
CAGACAACTTTTCGCAGTAAGCCATTTTCTTTTTTCGTTGGTTCATTCTACTCGGGTTCTGATCCTCAAACCCGGGAGACTTGGAAAAAGAAAGCAATGATGATGCGAAAGGCGAGTACCGGGGTATGGCATCTCGATCACATCGGTACAGGCACCTTCAATTGGCTACGTGCCGGTCAGTATGAAAATTCTGGTCTGGGTGGGTGGAGATGGTCGCTTTCCGCATTTGGCGCAGCACTGGCAATGGTATTCTTTTTTCTTGGCATGGAGACGGGTTTCTTCGGGTTGTTGGGTCGGTCTCCTTACGATTTTGAGACCGTCTTAAAAATGATTTATCACATGGTTTTTTATTTTCACCAGTTAGATCCCAAGATCGCCATTAATATATCGCTTTCTGTGTTCTTCGGCATTTGTATGTTTATGCTTCTTCCTTCTTTTTTCTTAAAAAGAGGGTATGTCTATCCGCTTTCTCGCACCCGGCGGATGTGGATTCGGTATAGCAGTTTGCTCGTGCAAAATATTTCTTTTATTGCCGCATCTATACTGGTATTGGGTGTTATGGGCATCCTATCTGGGACAAAGATCGGGTTTGTGTCTGAAGGAGATATTTCCCTGAGAATACTTTGTGTTCTTGGATGGGTAGTGGTTCTGATACCGGTACTTCAGTGGTTGCAATTCAAATATGACCTGTGTGGATTTCAAATAACGTGGAGACAAAGATGGGGGGTAGCTCTTGGGTTACTGATCATGATTTTGAGTATTGGAATCGGTGGTTTTACCAGTCTTATGCGTGTCTGGTATCCCGATGTGATGTTGATCTATGAAGTGCCGGTTCTTTTTGTCTGTTTTATACTTTTACAATGGTTCCTATTTGGTCGGCTTAAACGGTATTACGCC
>JAGWBW010000248.1:0-3545 GCA_021295695.1 Candidatus Latescibacterota bacterium | reverse complement strand
CAAGATAAACTCCGCGCAGCGGAGTCGAAGGAGCGGGGTACAACTGGCCGCTTCTCAGGCCAGTTCATCTCTTACCAACACAGGTGGAACAGATGCTTCGGCTCCGTTTCACTCCGCTCAGCATGACAAAAACCCAAACCTGCGTAACATCAGTTAAGAAGGAAAAAGAGATGGCATATCCAAATCTGAAGCAGTCTATTTGGCTACTGGTATTGTTGATCCTTATTGGCGCTGGTTTGGGGATACCTGTTGCGATCTTGGGAACGATTATTGACCAGCCGTTACACAAAAGTCCTTATGTACTCTGGCTCTTGACACTGGCGAGTTTTGTTTTGGTCGTACACTATGTTTTGCGTCGCACCGAGCGAACATGGTCTTCGTGGTCTGATATCATGCCCATAAAAGCCATTTCATGGCAATTGCTACTACCACTTGTGGTATCTATCCTTGGATTGCTGATCGTCTCTCTGGAATTGGGAAAAGTGATGATGTCTTTGGCCCCAACGCCCGAGGTGGTGAAGGATACACTCCGCGGGTTGGTCGGCAAAAAAACCTCTTATTGGTTGGCCTTTTACGGCGCGGTGATTCAAACACCTATCATAGAAGAGGCACTTTTTAGAGGCATTATTGTGGGTGGTTTATTGGCGTATTGGTCAAAGTATAAGGCTGCTATTTGGTCGGCAATTTTGTTTGGCATATATCACCTGAACCCAGCGCAACTTCCCGTGGCCTTCATATTGGGGCTTGTATTCGCATGGTGGATTATTCAAACGGGATCTTTATTACCTTGTATCCTGGGACACGCATTGAACAATTTTCTGGCTATTACCCTGGCACGATCGGGAATACCGGGCTTTAAAAATCCAAAGGCTCTGATCTTTCTGCCGTGGTGGGTGGTCGTGTGTGCCGTACTATTGGCCGCGATTGGGTTGTGGTGGTTCTATCAAGTATCAAAGCGCGAAGAAACAGATCAGCTTGAAGCGGAAGTTGAACCCGAGAGACATTGTTGAAATTTCTAATGACACTTTATTTAGTAACCACGAGTTTTTAAGTGGATTGATAAATCGGATGGTATAGTGATTGCGATGCGTTCAACGCAAATTTCGTAGGACAAAAAGGCATAACTCTTGTATAATTATGCATATATGCATTTGTTTTCTCATAGATTTTTTAATTTTTTATACACGTTAATAGTTTAAGATTTTGGAGTGGGTTATCCATTCTTTTGCACACGTATGTATTTCTATACCTGCAAAAATAACGTGTATGTTTAAAAACGGAACGATTCTCGACAACAAATATCAAATCCAGACACACCTGGGAACCGGGGGCATGGGCGAAGTCTATCGAGTTTTAGACCTGGAGCAAAGTCAGGAGTGCGCGCTCAAAATTTTGAATACCATGGTGGATCACAAGGCAGTACATCGCCGTTTCCACAGAGAATTTCAAGTGTTGAACAGATTTCAGCACCCGCGCCTGGTAAGCACACACACCTGGGGCTTTGCCGAAGATCGCCCCTATTTTACAATGGAATATTTGCCTGGGAAGACATTGGAAAAAATAATCGCTGATCATGCACTATTAGCGCAATTCCGGGCGTCTCACTTTTTTTCTTTGGTACAACAACTTGCCGAGGGATTGGCGTACATCCACGCGCAGGGAGCGGTGCATCGCGACCTCAAGCCATCCAATATTATGGTTTTGGAAACAGAAGAGGGGATTGAGACCACGATCCTGGACATGGGGCTGGCGAAACTCCGGCATCTGCATAGTGCCTCCATTACGCAGACAGGCACGGCGATTGGTACGGCAGAATATATGTCGCCAGAGCAGGGTAAGGGGTTGTGGGTAGATCATCGGTCAGATTTGTATTCATTGGGCATAATTTTATACGAGATGCTCACGGGCGCACTACCCTTTTCTGGACAAAACCCAATATCTGTTATTATGAAGCATATTCGAGAGTCACCCCCACCAATGGGTGAAACCCATATCGCCATTCCCGAACAGACACAACAAATAGTACTGAAGTTGCTGGCCAAAGAGCCAGTTGATCGTTTTCAGTCCGCAGAGGAAGTATTGCGTGCCTTACCATCGGAGTTTGTGCTACCCGATGACGAGCAGCGCGATATACATAGAAAAGTGATGCGGCCACAATTTATCGGGCGCGAATCAGAAATGAAGACATTGCGCGCGATGTTGCAGGATGTACAGGCTGGCGAACAGCGCGTGGTTCTAATCTCCGGTGAATCTGGTGTTGGAAAAACGAGACTGGTTGAAGAACTATTGGGCGACGCACTAATCCATGACTTTCTGTGTTTGAAAGGCGCAGGCCAGGAAGAGGGTGGACAAATATACGGTGCGTTAATCAGTGCTTTTCAAAGGACGGTGGATTTGGTGACAGAGTTACCCGATTCTGTAGAATCGGACAAGTTTTCTGTTATGGAGCGCTGGTTGCAGTTATTAAAAAGTCTGCGACAGAAACAGCCCATTGTGTTGTGTTTGGAAGATATTCAGTGGCTTGATGAATTGACCCTGGAATTTTTGCAGTACGCGTTGCGCGATCCAGAGCCGTGCCCGTTTTTGTTGTGTCTGACTTGCCGATGGTCCAACCTGGAACCGCTTTCAGAGGAAATCGAGAATTTTATACACAGCAATGCATTTGCTAAGGCGATCCGAATTCAGTTGAAAAATCTACCGAAAAAAGAAATGGCGTATTTAGCAGCGTCGATGTTGGGGGAGCGGTCCATACCGCCGGATGCCTTGCAAACCCTGTTCAGAGAAACAGGTGGGCTACCCCTGTTTGTCGTGGAAGCCGTGAGGACGCTGGTGAATGCCGATGTGGTTCGGCAGAATGTATTTGGCGATTGGCAGTGGGGAGAATTTCCCCAAACATTATTATCCGATGATATTTCAGAGATTTTGCACAGGCGCATAGCTACCCTGCCTGCTGTGCAACAGCGGGTGCTGGAATACGCGTGTGTTTTTCTCTCTGATTTTTCTTTTGAATTATTGGCTGCTATCTGGCGCGGCGATGAGTTGGAATTGCTGGATGTACTGGACGAATTGATTGCAGAAGGGCTTTTGACAGCTTGTGGAGAGGATGAAGACCAATATCGGTTTTCACAGGCGTTGTGTCGGCGTGCAATTTACGATCGCATGCAAAATGTGCGGCGACGGTTGTTACATCGAGAAATTGGCAATGCTTTGGAAGAGACGGAAAATGCAGAAGATTTGACAGAAGAATTGGCGGATCACTTTGCGGCGGCGGGAGAACAAGATAAGGCTGTGAAATATATGCGCCTATCAGGCAAGAAAGCATTGGAAGTACAAGCCTATCGCCAGGCAAGGATACGGTTCGAAGCTGTGCGAGACTGGACAGCGGATGACGCTTTTAAATCACAGGCAGATTCTATCGACTTTTTGTGCGATTATGCAGATGTGCTAAACGGTTGTGGTCAGCACAATAGCGCACTGGAACTTTTAGACGAGGCACAGGCGTTATTGCCCGATGATCGGAACGACTTAAAGGCGCGTATTTTGAA
>JAGWBW010000247.1 GCA_021295695.1 Candidatus Latescibacterota bacterium | reverse complement strand
AGAAAATTCTCATAGTAATCTTGCAAATCAACAGGATCGAGTTGTTTAATAAAAGCCTCCGTACCAAGGGGCTCAAAATTTTTCTTATTATAGACTAAACCAGAAAAATAATTTACAATCCTGCGATTTAAACTTGCCACTCTACGGCTTCTTTCTGTCAGGATAATTTTCTTGTCCTTTTCAACGACCTCCTCATTGATCACTGTGTTGTAATATCTGCCTGAGTCTATCTCAACTGCGAGATCAAATTTGTCCTTTGGAAATCTCATCATGAAGCGTGTATAATGATAAGCAGTAGAGGCGTTTTTTTGCCCTCCATTCTCGATAACGATTTGGTTGAGTTTTCCATATTCACGGCTCCCAGTCCCCGACATGATATGCTCTAAGAAGTGTAGTCGTCCCTGTTTACCCTCCTCTTCATCTGCCGAACCAGCACTGTAGTAGGTCTGGTATTCAAATGTCGGGGTTGTTCTATCTACCATGATAACGGCGTCGAGATTGGGATTGATGGTGTAGTGTTGCGCGGTGAGTTCTTCAGATAATGCCGCTGTCCCAATAAGCTGATAGGCCGGGCAGTAGCCCACCGGCAAGACGCATACAAAGAATGAGATGATCGCGTAAATTTTTTTCATGTCTAATACTCACAGAGAAGTTGGCAGTGACCGCTTCGTACATTCTCTAATACTACACAGCAGAAAATGAGTTTAGGGCCATTCTTCTAATATCTCTTCTTCCTCTGTCTCTTCTTCCTCTATATCTTCTTCTTCTGGCCATTCTTCTTCCACGTCATCATCGGTCAGCCAATCCCAGACGTCGTCAACAATCTCTGTAACATCTTCCCACAAACTGCTGTCCTCTCCATCATCCGACTCTATAATTTCTTCGTCGCATGGGCACGGTAAGCCATCCGGCGTCTCGCACGGATACGGATCCTCCACATCCTCATCCTCATTCCGGGGACACGGCTCCACATAATCTGTGCCCCCCCGCGCCATGCTCATTTCTTGTGGTGAAATGGTCTCAGAGAGAATGGCAAGCGGTTTGCAAGTGAGTCCTGTGATGGATGTGGTGTGTTCAGAAATATTTTCTGACATAATGCTACCTCCTGGTAAGGGTTATATTTGTGGATTAATTAAAATCCCACTATTCGAGAATTCTTTCTACTGGGGACATCTGAAGAAGCGTGATTGTGATTCTCTTAAACGCCGTCTCACCAATGCTCCAGCCCGCGTCCAGATTAAGCTGTTCCGGCATTTTGTAGTCTGAAATTTTATGCATTTCTTACTTCTCTTGATTTAATAGCCGTCATGTGCAAATACGTACACATACCAGGATGCCTGTTCTGGTCCTATGCCATCAGGAGGAGCTTCACAACCCCAAATTTCAGCGAGCCGAGCCTCTTCCTGCTGGGCTTCCCGCTTAGAATTATAATGACTAACAATTCTCCAATTTCTGAAGGATCGATATCGGGAACGCCAATATCGCTTTCGCTCGTCGGGGTCCATCGTAATTCCAACTCTACAGGCCATCTTTCAACCTTTTGGTTTATGATACCACTTCCAGATCATATCGTCGCTGCAGCAAAGACGCATCTGCTTCTGATATTTCCATACACATTTCCATCGCCAATTCATAGCGATAGCGCGTCTGTTCACAGGAAACTGGATTGGGATACATCGGATCACCCGTTGTCGTCCGAGCATCCCAAAGACACCCGCCACCACACAAGTTGCGCGCCCAGCATGTTTTGCACTCAGGCCGATTATTTACATTGAACTGAGTGTCAAAATGCTGCTGTTTTTCGCGGTCAATACCCGCAAACACATCACCCATCTAAAACTCGGGTGCATCGGCTAAACTCGAGCAAAAATAAATCGACCCATCTGCTGCCACCGCCAAATACTGCGTACCACCGCGACATCCCTGACAGGATTTCTTGCGCGTCAAGAGTTTCTGTATCCTCGGATCAAACTCTTCATCTTTACCCTCTTCACCACTTAAAATGGCTTTGAGCGCACGTCGGCTCCGCTTGTGAATTTGTTGCTTCAAAACGGGTATGTGTTCCTCCCGAATCGCATAAGGCGCATCGGAAGAGACAACAGCCGGACCCACAAGCGCGTTTTCAGTACCCAGGGAACGCAACTCATCGGCAATCTGATCCTCGTCCATATCATACGCGGTCATAATGGCTTGCAAATACACGCGCTCGGGTACTTCATCAGTCAATTTCTGTACATTCTTTGCCACAACATCATAAGTCCCAGAACCATTGTGAAACTTGCGAATGCGCTCCTGTGTTTTACGCCCACCATCCAGGCTGACGTTAATCTGATCCCTTTCATCAACCAAAAATTGCTTCATCTCGTCGGTCAACAACGTGCCATTGGTCACAATGCCAAAACCAACCTGCACACCCAATCGCGCTCCCAGGGATTTGGCAAACGGCACCAGCTTGCATAATAGCGGAAAGTTCAAAAGCGGCTCTCCGCCAAAAAAATCAATCTGGCACCGCCCCAGAGCCTGAGCCTCGGTGATGATCCATCGTATGGCTTGCTCGGCAACATCGGGTTGCATCAGCATTGCCTTACCGCCATAATCCCCGCCGTGGGCAAAGCAATAAGCACACTGAATATTACACGTATGGGAAACGTGGAAGGACACCTGCAAACGATCTGTCTGCGATACGCCACAGGCTGCCACCCCTTCTGTCGTCGGCACATTGGATACCACAGGTAGAGCACCATCTGAAATCAAACCCACCTGAGCCAGTTCCTCAATAGCCTCGACAATTTCCTCTGCCTCGTATTGCTCAGCCAGCATCTGAACAACCTGGGCAACAGACAAGCCCTCACAACACGCTAAAATCGCCTTGAAAAGGGGATCCAGCTTAAAAAACAGACCGGTCTCCACTTGATAGACAATCGGCTGTTTGTGCTCTTCAGTTTGAAAAAGATGCATGTCACATTTTTGAATGCACAGCATAGCACGCACTCCTTAGAACAGATAAGATTCACTCAGCCTGATCAAAATTGTCCCAATCGTCATCTGGAAAGGGCAGAGGAGGAACGCCAAAATCACCGGAGGGACAGAACACTTCAAAACTGTTCACAGTCTGATATATAAGGATGCTACCTTCTTGATCTATAGCTCCATTGATCAATGTCAACTTGCGTCGAGTCGTCATATTATCCTCCTTCAATACAAAAATCTAAATGTCGTCGCTGTCTTCGCTCCATTATATCGCAAGATCCGTGCCAAAAATCGTTTCAGTATAAAAAAAAGCACTTGAAGACACTCAAGTGCTTAAAAAACAAAGGGATAAAATTTAAGAATTATTTATGTTGCAAATGCGGCATCCAGATATATGTGTATCTAATAGATACACATATATCCGTTCATTTAGATAAAATATGCATAACTAATTGATTAATATAAAAATAAATTAAAGTGCATCCAAATGATACATTGTTGTAAAATGATACACCCGTTCAACATCTATCTCAACCCCAAACGATTCATCTTTCTATACAAGCTGGCGCGCACCAACCC
>JAGWBW010000042.1:22823-69896 GCA_021295695.1 Candidatus Latescibacterota bacterium | reverse complement strand
TACAGGAGGGTCTTATGGACGCTATTATGCGCGAATCATCGTTTGCACAATACATTAAGCAATTGGGTATTGAGCAAGGTAGAGAGGAAGGTATTGAGCAAGGTATTGGGCAAGGCATTGAGCAAGGTATTGAACAAGGTGAAAGAAGAAGCACGATCAGAGCGATCCTCGAAGTGTTGGAGATTCGATTTGACCTGAGCGAAGCACACCCTCTATCTGCTCGCATTGCCGCCATTGACGATTTGCAAGGCCTGAAGCAGTTGCACCGTGCGGCGATACAGGTGTCCAATCTCGAGGCATTTCAGCGTGTCTTAGATGCGTGATCTGATTTCCCAATGAATGCCACCACGACCAACCCTCATAACCAGGCCATGGACCTCGTGGAGACAGCTATTCTGGAACGAACACGCGATCATGATGAGAAAGCTGTCCAGCTTTATGCCGAAGCGTTGGAAGTTGATATTGCCGCTGTGACCTTGCGCTCTGTCAAGGCGATGTTTCCCAAGTAGTAATAGGCGTCCGCTTTAGTTTCAGCCCCAGACGCGCCATAGATTACATCCATCAACTCCTGCTTGGCCGCGTATTGCAAGCCGTGGATATTAAGCATTCTGGCTTTCTCTATCGACGCGCCCTCCATTACCCCTGCGAGCACCAGCACAGCAAGTACTTGTTTCAGCATGTAACCCTCCTTGATTGTGTGAAAACCCTTTGCTATAAAAAAATAAAAATTTAACCCATATTCTGCAAACAGTAGCCTTGTCTTTTCCAAGATTTCAAGCAAACGATTATAAATAATTGGGAAGTCTCTCATTGCGAGGGGGCATGCGGTTGCTGAAACGGCGAATAGGGTATTTTGGGGAAACCTCGAACGTTTCGATTTTGTCAAAGAATACGCAGAATATTACATCAACCTTTATGGAGATAAAACCAATGTCACCTCTTCCCATTGGCGATTGTGTTCCGTCTGTGTCTGAAGCGCGTATTCCACGGCGAATGGATTATGAAGGGGAGTATATTGCGCTGTCGCCGCTGGATTCGGAAAGGGATGCGCCCGGGTTGTTCGCATGTTCGCACGGGACGGAACTTGTGGAACAGTTGTGGACATATATGGCGTATGGGCCTTTTGAAGATGTGTCGGACATGCAGGCGTGGCTTGAGGAGATTGAAGGTTCGGAGGATCCGTTCTTTTTGAGTGTTCGAGATAGAGTATCTGATCGTCCTATTGGGATGGTCAGTTTTTTGAATATTGCGCCCGATGCGCGTCGGTTGGAGCTTGGGAATATCTGGTATGGTCCCGAGGCACAAAATACGTGTGCGAATACCGAGGCTGCATATCTCATGCTTTGCGAGGCGTTTGATTGTATGCGTTATCGCCGCGTGGAGTGGAAGTGCGATGCGCTCAATAAACGCTCGCGGTCCGCTGCGCTCCGCCTGGGGTTCACGTATGAAGGGCTGTTTCGCCAGCATATGATTGTTAAAGACCGCAACCGGGATACGACGTGGTTTTCTATGCTGGATACAGAATGGTCCCGGAGTAAAGAAAATATGGAGCAATGGCTGTATCACAACCCGGATAAGTCCTGGTCGCTGAGGGAAAAGAATCAAGGGTTGGGTTGACGTAATGTAACGCGCTTGTGACACAAAAACCCCAGACGATTTTCGCCTGGGGTTTGTTTTTTAGAGTAGCGGTTATCTACGAAGGTAACTCTTGCGAGATGCGTTCTGCAAGAAAGAGCTTGAGCAATGATTGATAGGGCACGTCGCGTTTATTGACCTGGAGTTTCATTTGATCCAGCATCGTTTCTCATAAACGAAGTTGAGGATTTCTGATTGGACACTGTGACGCGCTTGCCCTTTGCCCAATCTATATACTCAGTAGAATCATGAGTATCCCAGAATGCACACTCTTCATCTTTATTTTTGAATTCTGGAATCTGTTTCTTCTTGGGCATCGTTATAGACCTTCCTCTCTGATTCATAGGGCGTGTAGAAATCACAGAAAACAACATGAGCTTTAAGGGGTCTGATTCTGAACTTGCGCGACAATCTCATCAACCGTCTGAACCGCCTTTAGGGCGTCTTCGCGAGATATATGTGGCTTTAAGGCCGTTAGACGAGTGGCTCTTTCGTCAACCGAGACTTTCTTATTTTCGCACTTGCTAATGTAGAATGCAGTTCCTATACGTTCGAGATCGACAACGCCCTTGTCGCCGAGCCATTGAGTTACGAACTCAATTTTTTTCTCGTACTTCTTCAAGGTTTTGGGGTAGAGACCTTGGACATATTGGCTCCGCTCTGTAGGTAAAAGTCGGGGGCCGTAGAGCCATTGCGTTTCAAGTTTCACTAATCCGTCCGCACGGAGGGAAGTGATCTCGTCTCTTAAATCGAACGAAAACGGTCCATGCTTATACAGGATGAAGTCAAAATTCATTGGAATTCCAGTGAGTTCTTGTGCAAAAAACGCTACTTTTTGGACGTGCGTCTCGCCACACCAACTCTCGTTGTTGCGAAGTTCCTCCATCAAACGCGTCAATAGTGCGGCCGTTCTCATTCTATCCATTCTATTCCTCCTTTTCTGGTTGGATGATTGTATCACGGTTCTCGTCCAGCCATTTACTTACCTCGTCGATACATGACCGATCAGCGAATACGTAGTCGACGGAGACCACAGGTAAGTTACTCAGTGCTTGAGAAAAAGCAAGAGACGACACAATCCGGCTGTCGCGCATTCGTACCGGAAAATCCGGCGCACCGCTTTTCTGAAGATAACGGTCATGACGAAAGTGTTCTGCGCCGAACTCGGCTTTCAATGCTTTGAAAACCGATTCTCCTGAATCCCGGTTGATGGAAACATCATTGGGGTTCCACTGGTAAAGAGTCTTAAAGTGCTCGCGTCGTATGATTCGGCGTGCATGGGTATGACCTTTTTCATTCTCTTCGAATGCAGCCTTCCATAAGGCAGCAGTGATTTCGTTGTCCGTCAATCGCAAATGACTCTCCAGATCAGTTGCGAAGAAGCCGTGGTCGAGCCATTTTTTTAGAAAATCCAATAAATGAATGTCGTAAATTCTGCGAACAGGATGAAAGTAAACTTGTGAATACATAAAATATCGTGCTAGCATTAATGCTTCCGCCGACTGAATGCCTCCTTCTTCCACGCCGAGTGCTGGCTCTTGATACTCTCCATTCTCGCCCAATTGGGCCGGCGGCAAAATACGTAGCGTGTCAATTAACCGGTAGTGGTCGAATTTTCCATAAGCGACGCCTATATGGTGCGAGTCCCGCAGTAAATAGTCCATACGATCAACGCCGAAGGCATCCCCCACAATGATTTCCGCCAGGATCGTTTCCCAATCTGTGAACTCCAAGTCGGTCGCCTTCTTCGGTCCAACAGCCAGCTTTTCTATGTCTTCATGGCGAAGCGGAGGTGTGACAGAATCCCAAATCGTCTTCATCTCGTCGCTACGAATAATCTCCCGCGTCAATTTTTCATGGTCCCAGCCCTCTGGCAGAAGTTCCTGTTCAGCCGCGTGTGAGAACGGCAGGTGGCCAATATCGTGGCAGAGTGCAGCCATACGTATAACCCGCCTCCAGTATGCTATTTGGTCGGGGGCCTTGAGCGGTTTCAGAAGATCCCGGATTTCATCCGTTACATTGTCTAAATTAGTGACAACATCGAAGACTCGGCTCGCGAGTTCCATGACTCCAAGCGAATGCTCGAATCGTTTGTGTGTCGCGCCAGGGTAGGCAAGATAGGTCATTGCCAATTGGTGGATATGACGGAGCCTCTGAAATGGGTGTGAATCAAGGACCTTGCGCTCGTCGCTGTCTAACCGTATGAATACATGAATTGGATCTCTAATTTCGTGAATATTCTTCATTTCCTCTTTTCCTTTTGTTGTTAATGTTTCAATATACTGAACATTTGTTCATTTTTCAAGTCCATTTTCAAAGGAGTCCACTATGTCTCTCGCTGCATGTATATGGGCACTGACCTGTGCCGAGGAGGTCGCGTTGGAGCAGGTTGCCGATGCGGGGTTTACGCATATTGATATTCGTCCGGGTTGGTTTCAGACAGCCGATCTTCAAAAACGGGCGAAAGATCTTGGTCTCGCTGTTTCGTGTATTGCGGCTTCTGCCGATATGCCCGAGGGGATGTCCCTTGCAGGGGATGATCCACAATCCGCACGCGATCACATCTGTCGGGCGTTTGATCACGGTGCTCGGCTCGGTGCAACGACTGCGTACCTGGTACCCCAGGGCGATGATGCCGACCTGTTTGCCGAGTCTTTGAGCGTGCTGGCTGATCAGGCGCAGGATGCAGGTGTCAGGCTCGCTGTTGAACATTTTCCGGGTACGTTTTTGCCGACGGTGCCGTTTACGCTCACTTATCTCGAGAAGATCGGGCATCCCAATCTGTATCTGCTTTTTGATATTGGGCACGCACAGATGGCGAATGAAGATCCCGCGAATATGATCGCGCTGGCAGGGGATCGTCTGGGTTATGTTCATCTCGACGATAATGATGGGGAGGAGGATCTGCACCTGGGGCTGTGTGATGGGGTGCTTACGCAGGAGGTGCTGCGATCTACATTCGCCGCGCTCCGTTCGGTCAATTATACCGGGAATATGAGTCTCGAACTGAAGTCGGATATTCCAGATCCTCTCGCCGCGCTGGAGAGAAGTCGCGGGATTGTGATTGAGAATTTATAGACTGACTACGACCCGTCCGCGCATTTGTCCGGATAAGATGCGATCTATTTGGGCATTCAGGTCTTCCAGGTCGCATTCTGCGATTATGTTGTTCAGGGTGTTGATTTTCCAATCTGTGGCGATCTGCTGCCAGATTTTTAATCTGAGGTCCATGGGGCATAAGACGGAGTCGATGCCGATTAGTTTTACGCCGCGGAGGATAAATGGATATACTGTGGTGTGCAGTTCGGGGGATGCTACCAGGCCACAACAGGTTATCGCGCCGTGATATTGCGTTGTTTTGATGAGTGTTGACAGGATGTTTCCGCCAACGGTATCTATTGCCGCTGCCCAGCGGCCCGATAGAATGGGCCGTCCAGAGTCGTCGTCCAATGTGCGCCGGTCTATGACTTCAGATGCGCCGAGTTCTTTCAGGAAGTCCGTTTCTGATGTTTTTCCGGTGGCAGCTACTACTCGAAAGCCGGTTTGGGCCAATATCGCTACTGCGAGACTGCCCACGCCGCCGGTTGCGCCAGTTACTGCGATGTCGCCCTGGTCGGGCTTTATACCTGTATTGATGATGTGATGGACTGATAGTGCTGCAGTAAATCCCGCTGTTCCATATCCCATGCTTTCTTTTAAGGTCAATCCTTCGGGGAGCCTGACCAGCCAGTGGGCGGGTACTCTGATGAATTGTCCAAATCCGCCCGGTGTATTCATTCCCAGATCGTAGCCCGTGACCAATACGCTGTCGCCAGATTTATAGTCGGCAATAGAGCTCTCGACGACTTCACCCGCTGCATCTATGCCCGGCGTGTGTGGATACGCCTGCGTTACGCCGCGGTGCCCGGTTGCGGATAGGGCATCTTTGTAATTTAGCGAGGAATAGCGCACCCGTATCAATACTTCGCCTTCGGGTAGTTCATCTGTCTGTCGTTTTTCTACTGATCTTAAAAACTGGCTCTCTGATTCGCGTACGACGAGTGCTTGAAATGATGTCATTAAGTGTTCCTCCTTACTATAACTGATGTTACGCATGTTAGGCGTTTTGTCATGCTGAGCGGAGTGGAACGGAGCCGAAGCATCTGTTCCACCTGTGTTGGTAGGAGATGAACTGCTACGCAGTTGTACCCCGCTCCTTCGACTTCGCTCAGAATGACAGGCGCATGATATTGTGCCTATGCGTAACGTCAGTTACTATAATTTAAAAATTGTCTCTTTATACGGTTCAGTACACTATATTACACGTTACAACTCTAACCTCTAACAATATAACACAATGCGATACAAATCCCTCAAACAGTGCGTTGACGATCTCGAGCGCAACGGCCATCTCATCCGCATTGAACAGGAGGTGGATCCCCATCTGGAGATGGCGGAGATTCATCGCCGCGTTTTTCAGGCAAATGGTCCGGCCATTTATTATGCGAATGTGAAAGATAGTCCGTTTCCGGCGGTTTCCAATCTTTTTGGTACGCTGGATCGGTCGCGTTTTCTGTTTCGGTCAACTCTGAGATGGGTACAGCGCCTTGTCGAAGCCAAAGCCGATCCGGTTGCGTTTCTTCGCGCGCCCTGGCGCGCAATGGGGATTGCGCGTATCGCATTTAATACGTTGCCGAAAAAGGTGCGCTCTGGCGCGGTGCTCAAACAGAGTACGACTGTTGATCAGCTTCCTCAGATTCAATGCTGGCCCGACGATGGCGGTCCATTTGTTCTTTTGCCCCAGGTTTATACTGAGGACCCCGACCGGCCGGGTGTTATGAATGCGAATTTGGGCATGTATCGCATCCAGCTTTCGGGTAATGAGTACATACAGAACGAAGAAATTGGTCTGCACTACCAGATCCGCCGCGATATTGGGATTCACCATGCCAATGCGCTCAGGCGGGGAGAGCCTTTGCGCGTGAGTATTTTTATCGGGGGACCGCCCGCGCATACGTTTTCTGCTGTTATGCCTTTGCCCGAGGGTTTGTCCGAGCTCATTTTTGCCGGGGGTCTGGCCGGGCGTCGGTTTCGCTATGCGCGCAGGAATGCCTGTGTTATTTCTACGGAAGCCGATTTTGTTATTACTGGTGTGGTTCATCCCGGCGAGACCAAACCCGAGGGTCCGTTTGGCGATCATCTGGGGTATTATAGCCTGGCGCATGATTTTCCCGTGCTCCACGTCGAAGATGTTTGGCACCGGAGAGACGCTATTTATCCCTTTACTGTTGTGGGTCGCCCCCCGCAGGAAGATACGGCATTTGGTTTGCTTATCCACGAGATTACCGGGCCGATGATTCCGGTTGAGATTCCCGGTCTCAAGTCTATTAATGCTGTGGATGCGGCGGGTGTTCACCCTTTGCTGATTGCTATTGGTTCTGAACGCTATGTGCCCTACCGCGAGCGACAGCCGCAGGAGATTCTCACGCTTGCCAATGCGTTGCTCGGTTTTGGCGCGTGCTCTTTGGCAAAATATCTTTTTATTAGTGCGGGGGAAGATAATCCCCACCTGAATACGCACGATATCGGCGCTTATTTTCTCCATGTTCTCGAACGGGTGGATTGGCGGCGCGATCTGCATTTTCAAACCCGTACGACGATGGATACGCTGGATTATTCGGGTACGGGATTTAATGAGGGTTCCAAAGTTGTGATCGCCGCAGCCGGTGCGAAAAGACGCGATCTGTGGCGCGAGATTCCGGGCGATCTGGCTCTGCCTGATGGATTTAAAAATCCCGCGATTGCCCTGCCCGGTATCGCAGTTGTTGAAGGTCCCGATTTCAAAGATGCCGATCAGGGGGGTAAGGATGCAGTTCGTTTGGGTGAGACGCTCGCGTCTCAATCTCTCGATGGTTTGCCGCTTATCCTCATTGTCAATGACAGCGCGTTTAGTTCGCGCACGCTCAACAATTTTCTCTGGGTCGCGTTCACTCGCTCCAATCCCTCGCATGATATTTACGGTGTTGATAGCTTTATTGAACACAAACACTGGGGGTGCAATGGGTCGCTGATTGTTGACGCACGCCATAAGCCCCACCACGCGCCCCCGCTTGTTGAAGATCCCAGGATTACAAAGAAGGTAGAGGCTCTCGGGGCGTCGGGCGGGCCATTGCACGGGGTTATATGATGTCTAAATTTTCACGAAGGACAGTTCCTGTGATCTACCGGTATCCCTTGATCGTTCTCGGTCTTTGCTTCGTCGGCTACGGTGAATGCGATGCTGGTGCTCATAAGAAGGGCGAGGCAATAAATATTCCGGATGTTCACTTGCGAGCGAGGGGTGAGGCGATTACTGCGGCTGAGATGGCGACTTTGACGCGTCTTGAAGCACCGAATTCAAGGATTCGCGATCTGACGGGAATTGAGTACGCTACCGAGCTGACTGTGCTGAATCTCGGCGATGTATTTATAAATGGCAACCGGATCAATAGCAATGATATTACGGATCTTTCTCCGTTGTCGGGTTTAATCAAGCTGACGGAGTTGTACCTCCATCGCAATATGATATATGATATCTCGCCGCTGTCGGACTTAACAGCGCTGGAAAAGCTGGATGTTAGTGCGAATTTCTTTATTTCGGATATTTCTCCCCTGTCGGATATGGTCAAGATGAGGACGCTGTATCTTTACACCAATGAAATTTCGGATCTCTCCCCGCTGTGGGGTTTGACCGATTTGAGATGGCTGAGTTTGAGTAATAATCTTATTTGGGATATTTCTGCCCTGTCTGGTTTGACCGAGTTGAGGGGATTGGCTCTGAATATCAATGCGGTCTCGGATATTTCTCATCTGTCGGGTATGATCCATATGGAGAGGCTGAATATTTGGGATTGCGATATTGTGGATTTATCGCCTCTGGTGGAGAACACGGGATTGCGCGGGGAAAAAGATTTTATCGATTTGAGGGATAATCCCCTGAGCGATGTTTCGATTAACACGCATATTCCGGCGCTTCGGGAGAGAGGGGTCAGGGTGAGACTTGAATAATTGCGCTCGGGTCTTGAAAGATGAGTTCTATTTTTTTTGGAGGACTGTTTCCATGATCTACCGATATCTCTTGATTATTCTCGGTCTCTGCTTCGTCGGCTACGGTGAATGCGACGCAGGCGCTCATAAGAAGGGCGAGGCAATAAATATTCCGGATGTTCACTTGAGCGAGGGGTGAGGCGATTACTGCGGCTGAGATGGCGACTTTGACGCGTCTTGAAGCACCGAATTCAAGGATTCGCGATTTGACGGGTATTGAGTACGCTACCGAACTGACTGTGCTGAATCTCGGCTATGTATTGGCGAACAGCGGTCGCGTCAATAGCAATAGTATTTCGGATCTTTCTCCGTTGTCGGGTTTAATCAAGCTGACAGAGTTGAACCTCTTTCGCAATACAATAGGGGATCTCTCGCCGCTGTCGAATTTGACAGAGCTGAGAGTACTGGATATTAGTGGAAATTCCTATATTTCGGATCTCTCTCCGTTGTCGGGTTTGACCAGGATGAAAACGCTGCATCTCTATACCAACGATGTTTCGGATCTCTCTCCGCTGACGGGTATGACCGATTTGAGGTGGCTGGATGTGAGTAATAATCTGATCTGGGATATTTCTCCGCTGTCGGGTTTGACCGAGTTGGGGGGATTGGCTCTGAATAATAATGCGGTCTCGGATCTTTCGCCGCTGTCGGATTTGCCCAGGCTGCGAAGGGTGCATAGTTCGAATTGCGATGTTTCGGATTTATCGCCTCTGGTGGAGAATGCTGGATTGCGGGGCGAAAACAGTTTGATCGATTTGAGGGATAATCCTCTGAGCGATGTTTCGATTAATACGCATATTCCTGCGCTTCGGGAGAGAGGGGTCAGGGTGAGGCTTGACTAATTGCGCTCGGGTCTTGAAAGACGAGTTCCATGCCGTCTGTGACAGTGACCGTGATTTGCAATTTTCTCGGTTCTATCAGGTGTGCGGGGTGGGGCTGTCCGTCAATCCAGACGTTGGGTGAGCGACACCAGGGGGCGGGTACGTCGGCGTGGAGGGTGAGCGTGCGGCAGGTGACGCGGTCGCTCAGGTTGTTGAGGTGGAGGCGGTAGCGCTTTTGGGTTTGTGTGTCGGAGATGGTTTCGATTTGTGTGTGGCGTCTGGTCTGGTGGTAGAAGAGTACTTCTTCGGGTACGGCGCACCAGACGTTGTCTCCGCCTTCTGTGAGGATGGTTTCAAATCTTTTTCTGAGTTGTGGGTGCGAGCAGTCTTTGTTGGGGTGGATGGGTTTTTCCAATGGGCAATGGCAGTAGTCGATGATCCAGCCGTTTTGGGCTTGTGCATGGCGGATGTTGCGGAAGGGGTCGTATTCGCTAAAGAATGGGGCGTAATACTGTTCGTGCAATGCCGTGCGATTGATCCAGAAGAGCGGGGTGTTCGGGCGGTTGAGGGCGTCGGTCAGGCTCATGGCACCGAGGTAGCCGTATTTGCGGCAGGCTTTGAGGACGTGGTCCGACATGTTGGAATTGTTGCCGGGGGCGCAGTAGAGATCGACGGGTGCGTCAATGGCGGCTTCGAGTACGTCTTTTGCGCGGCCAATTTCCAGGTCGGCCATGTCGGGTTGTATGAGTTCATGGCTCCAGGAGTGATTGCCAATTCCCCAGCCCCGGGCAAGGAGGTCTTTGAGTTCGTCGGCGTTCATGTGGCGATAGCCATTATAGCTGGAGTTGCCAAGGTTGCGCGTTTCGCCCAGTTGTCCAACGACGACTTCCACGTGTCCCGGAATGCCGTATTCTTCGTGGATGGGGATTGCGAATTGGTGCAGGTCGGCGAGGGCTTCGTCATAGGTGATGGAATAGACCCAGGTTTTGTTGTATTTCCACGGGCATATTGTGAGGGCCATGTTTTTTTCCGGTGTCAGGCTGAAAATGCCTGGGTGAAATCTCGAAAGGTGGTGCTGTATCCCAGTTGCCACTCGAAGATGTGTGTGCCGTAACGGGTAGCCAGTTTTTCGGGAAAGGTGTTGGGGGTTTCCACGCCGACCGTTCCGTCGCGCATGAGGATGCATTGATAACCACGGGCGAGCATATCTCTGGCACCGCCTTCGGCGCCGAGGATGCACATGTCGGTTGCGAATCCCGTGTAGATGAGGGTTGTGATGTCGCGCGTTTTGAGGTAGGTGTCGAGTGCGTCGGTGTAAAAGACGAGGGGTTCGTCTCGCATTGGGGAGACGATGGCGGCCCGTTTCATGTTTGCAAGCGGCGATTTTGTGAGGTAGTTCGGGCCGTGCGCGCGGTTTCGCATGGTTTGTGCGCGATTTTCGGGTTCTGATTGTGATGTTTCTTTGCGTCGAGAAGGGATGTGGGGATACTGATCTGCCATCCAATCGGTTTCGACATGGCAGACGGGCATTCCGATTTTGCGGGCGATGTCCATGGCCGGGCGAATGACTTCGGCCATGATGCGCGCGGCTTCGGTAGTTGCTTGGGGCCAGCCCATGCCCACGCAGTAGTTGGGGTCGATTGGGGGACCATCTGGACAGCCGATATTCCAGCAGTGGAGGCCAATCAGGGCGGTTTTTTTCACGGGCAATTCGAGGCTGATAGACTCGTAGCCAGGGGCGTTGATAGGCAGGGCGCGATAATACCGGGCGTTCAGGGAACAGGTGTGTGACATCGTGTGTTAGACTCGATTCTGGTCGGCGACGGTGGCGACAATTTGGGCGACGAGGTCGCAGTGTTCGGGTTGGTATTTTTCGCAGAATGTGGTCCAGCGGATGAAATTGTCGAGAAAGCCCCGGGCATTGGGGCAGGTGTTTGCGCCATAAGTGTAGGTGTGGGATGCCGGGGGTTTGGAGAAGGGAAAGCGGTGTTTTTCAGCTTTATCGGTTAAAAAGGGCAGGGCGGCGGGCATGAGATAGTATTTGCCGAGTCCCGCGCCGGTTAGTCCTGCATCGGCGACTTGTTGTGCAAAGGATTCGGCATCGCATCTGAAGGCATTGGGGTCGATGCTGAATCCGGCCATCCAGCAGGAATAGGTTTCCATGTAATCTGGTATGGATAGCGGGATGATGCCGGGTATTTCGGCGAGTTTGTCGGTGATGAGGCGAATCATGCGGTCGATATGTGCAACGGCCGGGCGGATGATTTCGAGTTGTGCAAGGGTGATGGCAGCGGTCGATTGGGTCATGCGGAGGGCGTATCCATTTACGGCGTGTACGCGCCCCAGTCCTTCAACCATTTGTCCGCCTCTGCTTTGACCGACGAACCGAATTTGTTCGGCGAGTTCATCGTCATCTGTAATGACACAGCCGCCGACGTCGGAACCGAGTGTTTTTTCGGAGTCGAATGAGAAGCCAGCGACATCGCCGAGGGTGCCCGCAAGGCGGCCTTTGTACGTGCCAAATACGGCCTGGCAGACGTCTTCAATGACAGTCAGGCTATATTTTTTTGCCAGGGCGTGGATGGGGTCCATGTCGCAGATGAGGCCGGTTATGTGGACGGCGAGAATGGCTCGCGTGCGGTTGGTGATACAGGGTGCAATAGTTTGGGCGCTGATGAGCGGTGTGCCGGGTTCGGTGTCGGGGAAGACCGGGATGTAGTTTTCTTTGAGCAGGCCCATGACCGTGCCGTAGTCGGTGATGGGCGATACGATGATTTCATCGCCGGGCTCGAGGCTGAGCGCTGCTGCGAGGATGTTGAGTGCTGCGGTGCATCCGGGTGTGCCGATGCAGTGTTTGATGCCCATTTCGCTTTCGAAAGCGGCTTCAAATCGCCGAACCATATCGCATTGCAGGCCCGATGTGACGACTTCTCGGAGGTATGTCTGGCAGTTTGGACCCATGGTGCGCGGAAAGGGTTGGGGCAAGCTGCCCCTGAGTCCATCAAATGCTTCGGCACCGTATTTTGCGCGTTCTTGTATAGACATGTTTAACCATTAGACAATGTTTCAAAGGATAGCGTATCGGCCACTGATTTTATTACGGTGGCAATACGGGCGATGTCTGCGATTTGTTGTGCGTCAATACCCAGTTTGTTCAATTGCGATGCGTGTGCGTTTACACAAATACCACACGCGTTTACCACACTTGCCGAGAGGCTCCACGCTTCGAACAAAGCGCGATCGACACCGCCGTGGGTCAGAACGGCATTCATGCGCAATTTGGGCGGCTGTTTCTTCACCTCGCTATCTTGAATGAGATCGGTGAATTTATACCACACATTGGTCATGCTCATCATGGCAGCAGCGGATTTTACTGCTTTGATGTGTTTTTCGTCCATAACAGTCTGTGCGTCTTCGGCGATATTCTGAATTACCTGTGCATTTTTGGACACCAGTGCTGCGGTAAGTGCCGACCCCCAGGCCATTGTCGGATCGAGGCGCGACGCAGATATGACCGATCCCAGGTTCAACCGAATGTCCCGCGCATAGTCGGGCATTGCCGATCGCAGATTATCTATACCCATAAAATCTCCTGTATGAAGAAAGCGCAGAGAACGGCATTGCTCTCTGCGCTTTGTAAAGAATTGCTTTTGTGTAGATTTAACTATTCTTCACCGCCATCACTGCTGTCTGTGAGGTGATTGAATACTTTCTTTGCGAATACGGTTATGACGCCGGCATACAGAGCGGTACTGATCGGATCGACAATGGCGTCCACGTGGGCGCCTATTACCTGTATGTGGCTCAACACGTCCGCACCTGCAGCAGCGCCGACAGCAAGAGCAACCACAAGATAAGCTGTTGCGTCATCAGCGTCAACTACCATCCACCCGTACACCAGGCCCAGAACCACCAGCAAAATTGACACAATCCCCTCAGGGATCGCGTCGGCCGCCAAACCCTGAATAATCGCCAGAATGACGATCAGGGCAACAATAATCCTGTTTACCATATTTCTGCCTCCCTGAATAAGCTAGTTGTGTTATCACGTAGCCGTTTTAACCCTTGAGTTGATTTATTATTCCTCTCACGAGGATGGTTATGACGCCGGCATACAGAGCAGTACTGATTGGATCGACGATGGCGTCCAGGTGGGCACCAATCTGTGGGATGCCGCTCAACGCATCCGCACCTGCAGCAGCGCCGACCGCAAGTGCAACGATCAGGTAGGCTGTTTCGCCGTCAGCGTCAATCGCCACCACCGCGTAGGCCAGGCCCAGAATCACCAGCGCGAGCGACACAAGTTCCATAGAGACCGCGTCGGCCGCCAGGCCCTGAATAATCGCCAGAGCGGCGATCAGGCTAACAATAATCCTGCTTGCCATTTCTCTACCTCCCAGAATGTGTTTGTGTGTCACGACCTGCGGTTGCAGATCGCTGTTCCGCCAGTCACCTTTAACCCTTGATGCGGTTTGCCCCCTTCGCCACGAGTATGGCTATGACACCGGCATACAAAGCGGTGGCGATCGGATCGACGATGGCGTCCAGGCTCTCGCCTATCGCTGGGATGTTGCTCAACACATCTGCACCTGCAGCAGCGCCGACCGCAATCGCAACGACCAGGTAGGCCGTCGAGTCCTCAGCGTCGATCGCCACTATCGCGTAAAGTAAGCCCAGTATCACCAGCGCGAGCGGCACGAGTCCCCCAGGGATTGCGTCGGCCGCTAAGCCCTGCACAATCGCAAGGATGATGACCAGACCAACAATAATTCTGCTTGCCATTTCTACCTCCCAGAATGTGGTTGTGTCACGGCTTGTGTTGTCACACAGCCGCAACGGTTACAGACGGAATGCTACAAAATGCACCATCCCCATAGTAAAAAAAGCGGAAAACACTTTTCCTTTTTCTTATTGAGGAATGTAGAATTCCTTATGTCCTTATGCTAAAAAATGTAAACAAAGTAGCAGTGTCAAGAGAATTCCCACTCGCTCAGTAAAAAAATTTGCTTATCTATCCATAAAATTCCCGTATAAATACAGAGCGCAGAGAACATTGCTCTCTGCGCTTTATTAAAGAATTGATTTTGTGTAGCATTACATATTCTTCACCATCACCATTGACAGACAAAAGACAATGTATTTAATAGCATTACCACTGCCTGTACTTCCCGCTACAAGCGCGCCAATGGTAATGGCCGGGTTGAGATGCCCACAGCTGATTGCACCTTACCATCACAATAATTGCGAAAGTCTGTGCTAATGCCAGCCCAGCATGATCGCTTGTCGCAATGGCCCAACAGTGATAACTTTGCAATATAATTTAATTTTTTTTGGAATCAAGTCAAACTTATAGGGGAAGAAAAATATTTTTTTATTTAATTCTATGCTCATCAATTGCCAATTTTTAAGAGGTGGTATAATTCTCGCAAAGCAATCCAAATTTAGTTTGGTAGATATAATTTGTAGATTATATTTTGTGAACATTCCAATTTCATCAACACCATCAGGCAATCCATCGCGCTTTTATGTTCTCTTTCTCTCCCAACGATTTTCTCGCCTGTAATGGCACGCGCATAGGTGCTGAGCATCTGCATGGGCGGATGCAAGTCCTGCGCGATGAGATCGAACCCATCCTTACGAAACAGTATCCGGAACTTACCGCTGTTATTTCACCTGTTTATACGACGACTAATTTTCGCTCCAATCCCGATCGGCCCCGGGATCACGCGTGTCTCTATTTTGTAGATGGAAAATTAAAAAAGAGCGCGTTTCCCCGGTTGCCTCAGCTGGGTATTTATCTGCACCACAATGCCGTCGCTATAGGTTTTTACTCTGGCTGGTGGACTGCCGAGGCGATGCAAACGGCGATTGCCGACCGCAAGAAGTTTCGCGGTGTGGTGCCGCGCAAGGGGTATCGCTGTTTGGCGGGTGATATTATTGTGGCGTCACCCGGTCGCTCGGTGCCCTGGTCGCCATCCAGGCTCGAGGGAGTTGATCGCTCGCTGTTTGTCGGTTCGATTCTTACGCCGGATGAAGCTGCAGTGCCGACTCTTGTTGATGATATTAAGACGGTGCTGGGGGATCTCTACGCGCTGTATGCGGTGTTTACAGAGGCTCGATACAGGCTCTCTAAGAGCAGTATTGTATATCAGGTGCCCGATCCCGCAGAAGCCGGTGTTGTGCGGGATGCGCTTGTGCCTGTGGAGGCGGAGCTGTTGTGTGATCTTTACCGGTTTACGGCGCTGAAGAATTTCCAGATTGAAGCGAGTATGTTGTTCAATCTCTATTTGTGTTTGAAGACCAAACCTTTTCTCATTCTGGCTGGGATATCCGGGACGGGCAAGAGTACGGTGGTTCGCCTTTTGGCCGAGGCGATTAATGGTCTCGATAAGGGTCGGGCAAGGGGGTATCGCCTTATTCCCGTGCGCCCGGATTGGAATGATGTGCGCGATTTGCTCGGGTTTGAAAATTTGCTTACGGGGGTGTTTCGCCCCGGTGTGTTGCTTCAGGCGATGTGCGAGGCACACGACGATCCGGAACGTCCTTATTTTGTGTGTTTGGACGAGATGAATCTCGCTCGTGTGGAACACTATTTTGCCGATTTTTTGAGTGTTATGGAGACGGCGAGACGCACGCCGGATGGGGCGTGGACGACGGATCCGATTGAGTTGGCGCAGGGTGGCGATGTTGTGTCAACGGATGAGATGGGAGATGTGCCTTCGCGTTTGCCCATTCCGCCCAATTTGTTTGTTGCAGGCACGGTTAATATGGACGAGACGACCTATACGTTTAGTCCCAAGGTGCTCGATCGGGCGAATACGGTTGCTTTTGACCGGGTTGATCTGGGGCTGTCGGATTATGATCCCGAGGTACAGATTGATTCGACTGCCCTGCGCGCTCTGGGTGCTGCGCTTATTGATCGTCCCTATCGGCAGTTGGAAGATGTTCGCCACCGCGATGAGGTTGTTGCGTGGAATGAGCCGTTGGGGGAGATCAATGCTATACTCGCCAAAGAAGACCTGCATTTTGGCTATCGCATTCGCGACGAGGTTCTCATTTATATGGCGTATGCGCTCGATCTGATTGAGGGGCTTCCATCAAATGCGCCGGCGTTCGCGCCCCGCGATGCTTTTGATTATCAGATTTTACAAAAAATTCTCCCACGCCTGTCCGGCGCGGGAGAAGAACTCGCCGATTTGCTCGATACACTCATCGCTTTTTGCGATCCCACATATCCCCGCTCAACACACAAACTCCAGCGTGTGAAACGCCGGCTTGAACTCACGGGGTTTGTCAGTTTTTGGTAGGTCCTATTGTATGACAGACCTCGGTGTTGCGTTGAGGCGCGTTACTACGATGCGCTCCCGGTCGATCAATGCACCCACTTGATCGCTCAAGGTGTCGGTCCAATACGGGTCTTCATAGACGGCTTTGTAGAGTTGCTCTCTTTGTTCTTCGCTTTCGAATCGACGGATCCACACGAAGAGATCGTCTTCTTCTTCGCCGACAAAACTGCCGATAACTACCATGCCTTTTGATATTTGAAATGGGATGATTTCACTCTCCATAAATGCGACCCATTCTTCTCGTTTTCCAGGTTGAGTGCGATATTGACGTAGTTCGAAAAACATATTTCTCTCCTTTGTGAGTGTTGTGATGGAAATCTCATGTCGAGGAAACAGACATAAGCCTGCGCTCTCGGTCCGCGGCAAATGCCAGGCAGGCGCGAATGTCTTCTCGTGTAAGTTCGGGAAAGTCACTCAAGATTTCTTCAACAGACATGTCTGAAGCCAGATAGTCAAGCACGTCATAAACGGTGATCCGCATGCCGCGAATACACGGTTTCCCACCGCGTTTGCCTGGTTCAATGGTGATGATGTCTTGGTAGTCCATTGTCTTCCCTTTTTTAGAGACGATTCAAATTTGTTCATACCACCGCACATTTCCGGTTGACATGCCGCTTGCGGCGATGTCCAATTTGCCGTTGCCGCTGAGATCTACGACTTCCATTTGTCCCATGCCAATGCGGTTGTCGATTTGTTCAATGTGCCAGGTGCCCATTTCCAGATTCTCTGGGCGATAGATGTTGAGGGCTGTGCCGGGTCCGTTGTATCCGGCGATGACTTCCAGGGCGTTGTCGCTGTCTATGTCGCCACACCACAGGGAATGTCCGCGGTTGAGTTTGTCGCTGATTAGATGGCGTTCCCACGCGCCTGTTCGGATGTCGCCGGTGGCTTTGTACCATACGAGTTCGTTGCCGTGCCAGGGTTCGATGGATAGTATTTCATTGATGCCATCCCCATCCATATCTACGGCAAAGGTCTCGCTGCTTTCGCGGGGACTTATGGTCCACCGGTTCCAATTTTCCGCAAATCCATCCCCTTTGGGTGGCTCAAACCAGATCAGGCCGTCGCGTGTGCCGAGCAATAAGTCCATGCGGCCATCGCCATCTACGTCGCATACGCTCAGGCCGTGGTTGAGTCTCAAGTGTCCGTCGATCAATCGCTTTTCCCACGGTTCATTTACCGGGTCTTGGGGTACGCGATAACACCACAATTCACCCGGCGCATCAAAGTCATTGATATGGCTTCCAGGTCCTTGTAATGTCGCGACAAATAGCAGGGGTTGATTGTTGACATCTACCATTGCTATGCGGTGTAGATAGGGTACCCAGTCGATGAAGTGCTGTGTCCAGGCAGGTGCTTGAAACCAGTGTAAATACTCTGGTGGTATCCGCAGTCTTCGCGCAAATCCGCTGCCTGCAATTATGTCTTTTTGACCGTTGCCGGTGACGTCGAATACCGATAGGGCGATGGTGCCGGGGTGCGCTTCTGAGATTATTTGTTTTTCAAAATGGGGTCCTTCGTACAGGGCGATCATTGAGATGCCCGTGGAACCGACCACGATGTCCAGGTGCCCTGTGCCTGTGACGTCGGCGACTGTCATGCCATAGGCGCTGCGGATGTTGTTGTCAATTTCGTTAATTTTGAACATTTGTTCTCCAGTTTGAGAGCGAAACTTTACCGATAGTGTCTCAATATACCGCGTGTTCAGGGCAAAATCAAATGTAGATCGCCGAACTCATGCCACAAATAATGTTTGTTGAGGGCGGCTTCATAAGTCAGTTTGAGGTGGTCTAATCCCGCCAATGCCTGTAGCATAGATAGATGTGTGGCACTTGGTTCGTGCATTCCGGTGAGCAAGCCATCTACAATCCGCATGGGATGATTGGGCGAGATTATTAGGGATGTCCATCCTTCACTTTGAGAGACCTGTCCGGTTTTGTCGGCGACGGTCTCGAGTGCGCGCACTACTGTTGTGCCAATGGCGATGATCCGCCCGCCATTTTTTCGCGCGCTGTTAATTACCCGCGCTGTTTCGGCTGGTACGCGGTAGTATTCCTCGTAAGGCGGTTCATCGGCTTCCAGGCTCGCCACGCCGGTGTGCAAGATCAGAGGGGCAATTTGTATGCCTTTTGCGACCAGTTTTGTGATGATTTCGGGTGTGAATGCTCTGCCAGCTGATGGCATTTCAGCGCTGCCTACTTCTGTTGCATATACGGTTTGATAATAGTCGATGGGCCAGTCGTTTTGCACATAGCCATACCGGATGGGCATGCCGTATATGTCCAGGTAGGTATCCAGGTCATGAGGCAGGTTCAGGGTTGCAATCCAAAGGCGAACAGGGGCGTTGGGAATGTGCCGCAGTTCGGGGCGATAAGGCGCGTGCAGATGTGCGGATCCGCCACCGGGCAGCGCAAAAATTTCGCCTGCTTGTGCGTGGTAAAAAGGCTGCGTTGCTATACCATTAGGTTGACGCACTTCAACTGCCCACAGGTCGGCGGGTAGTTGCGTTGATAGATGCAGTCTGAGTTCTGTACCATCGGGCCGAATGATGGGCAAAGAGGCTTTGCGCGTGCCACTGGTGTTGATGACGACGACGTCGCCTGTATGTAGCACGTCGGGCAGGTCGCGAAATGCGATGTGTTCAATCGCATCATCGCTTTGCCAGGAGACCATCAATCGGACCTGGTCCCGACTGAGTCCGCGCGCTTCGGGCGGTTCACCCGCTTCCAGGTCGGATGGCAGGTCAAATGTTAGAGAGTCCAGTTTTGAGTCCATCATTGTGATGGGTAGTACTGTGTTGGGTATTATGGACATGAGAAGTCTCCTTTTTAGTTTGCGGGGGTGGTGAGTAGCTCGCGTGCTGCGTAGCGTCCACTGGGGTAATCGCCTTCCAGGAGTTCGATAAATCCCGGTACACTGGTTTCTGGCAAGGGGCGGTCGCTGATGTCTTCAAAGGGGAATGCTTCGCGGTGCATTTGCGTTCGCATGTCGCCGGGATCTACCCAGTAGATGCGCCAGTTGGGGCGTTCTGCTGCGAGTACATTTGAGAGTTGTTCAAGTGCGGCTTTAGAAGAGCCGTATCCGCCCCAGCCGGGGTACGCTTCGCGAGCGGCATCGCTGGTGATGTTGATTACGCGGGCATCTGATTTTAATGTGTGTTGAAGCGCCTGGAGCACGCCCAGAGGCGCGATTACGTTGGCGCGATAGACGTCTGCCAAAATATCGAGCGGGTAATTGAGCAGTTCGGGCTGGGGACTCGGTCCCAATATGCCCGCGTTGTTGATTACGGCGTTCAGGCCACCGAGTTCTTTTGCTGCGTGAGTTAGAGCTTTCCGGTGTTTGGGGTCTGTTACGTCTCCGGCAATGGCGATGACGTCGGTCCATTTTGCCAGTTCTTTGCGTGCGTCTTCAAGTGCTTCTGCGCCTCTTGCGTTGATGATCAGTCGCCAGTTTTGCTGTGCGAGTTCGCGTGCGAGTGCCAGGCCCAGTCCGCGAGATGCACCGGTGATGAGAGCTGTTTGTGTGGACATTTTGAATCCTCCTATAGGGATGAGAGACTATCTGTTTGTTGTGGTCAAAATGTAGCATAAAAAAAAGCCCTCTGCATCGCACAGAGGGCGTGTTTGATACCCGTTCTTTAGGACAGGAAAGGACCTGTCTAAGGGAACAGAGTTTGTTTTGTATTCATTAAGGGATCATGCTATAATGCGTTCGATAACGCTGCATGCCATCCTTTAGGTAAGATATCACCGGCAAAGCGAACGAGAGTATCATCTAAATTTTTTTCTACTACAATATTCGCAATCACTTGACGACTCGGGTCATGGGCGACAAATTGCACTTTGGTGGGCCAATCGTGCTCGTCTGTGTCTGTGGCTTCAAATAATAACCATTCGTTTGGATATTTGTCGAAGTACGGCGCAATCAGTTGATCTAAATCGAGGATCATGATGATGTCTCCTTGAAGGCTGCGACAAAATCGTTGTCTTAGAAAATAAAGCCAGAGTTTCGCGTTATGTCCAGTATAGATGTGGGACAGATTGGATGGAAGGCTGAGAGTAAGACGGGTATTGTTGCGGCGGGGGGTGCAGGTGCTGTGGCAGCGGGTATTGAGATTTTGGATAGGGGTGGCAATGCGGCCGATGCAGCCGCTGCGACTATTTTTGCGCTGAATGTCACGGATCACGGTGCGTGTTCGATTGGCGGGGAGGTTCCGCTTCTTATTTTTAGTGCTGAGACTTCGGAGGTAAAGTCGCTGAGTGGACAGGGGCGGGCGCCGCGGTCTCAGGAGGCGATTGATTGGTATATGAAGAACGGTATTCCAGGCGATGGCGATATGAAGATGGCGCCGGTGCCGTCGGTTGTGGATTTGTGTATTACGACGCTTAAGCGATACGGTACGATGTCGTTTGAAGAGATTATTGCGCCTGTGCTTGCTCTGCTGGATGCGGGGGAGGATGACTGGCATCCCAATCTTGCGAGGACTTTGCGAAAACTAATTGAGGAAGAGCACCTCGCGTCGGGGAGTCGGGAGGAGAAGTTGCAAGCTGCCTCGGATCGCTTTTACGGGCGGAATACGTATCGCAATGATATTGCCGAGGAGCTTGAGGCTTTTTATGTCGCAAAGGGGGGCTTTTTGCGGCGGGAAGATCTGGCGACGCATATTACGACGATTGAAGATCCGGTGACGGTTTCTTATCGGGGGTACACGGTTTGCAAATGCGGGCCGTGGACGCAGGGTCCATATTTGTGTCAGGCGTTGCGCTTGCTTGAGAAATTTGATGTCAAAGCGATGGGTCATTGTTCGGCGGATTATATTCATGTGGTTACGGAAGCGATCAAGCTCGCGATGGCGGACCGCGATGCGTATTATGCCGATCCCGATTTTTCGGGCGTGCCTCTGGGTGGGTTGCTTTCCGATGCGTACACGGATCTGCGCGTGCCGCTTATCGATATGCAGACGGCTTCTCTTGAGGCGCGTCCGGGGGATCCGTATCTGATGCAGCCGGTTAAAGAAGGCGGTGTGTTCCGTCCGGGTACGGGGGGTACGACGACTTGTGTGGTGGCTGACCGCTGGGGCAATGTTGTCGCGGCTACGCCGAGTGCCAATGTTCACCGGCCCACGATTGATGGGGGGAGTACGGGTGTTACTTATGGCAATCGCCTGCGGAGTCTGAATACGACGGCGGGTCATCCGAATTGTATCCAGCCGGGGAAACGCCCGCGCATTACGCTGACGCCTACGCTGGTGCTGAAAGATGGGCAGCCGATTCTGGGTATTAGTGTTGCGGGAGGGGATTTGCAGGATCAGGCGACTTTGAATTTGTTGTTGGATTTTGTCGAGTTTGGGATTATGCCGGAAGAGGCTGTTACTGCGCCCCGTTTTGCTACGGCACATCATTGCGATTCTTTTGATCCCAATCCCATTCGCGAGCAGACGTTCAAACAGGCCGGGTCGTTGACGCTGAACGATGGGATAGGTCAGGATGTGCAGGACGATCTCGCCAGACGGGGACATCAGGTTGAGGCGAAATCATCTAATATTGCGACGCCTGTTATGGTTTATGTCAATCGAGAAGAGGGCAGATATTACGCGGCGGGTGATCCCAAAGCAGGTCGTCACGCGGCAGGGTTGGAAAATGGGTGATTGTTTTTACAGGGCAGTGGCAAACTCAAAAATTGAAAGTATAATCTGACGTGAGTAAACGCACTGGGAAATCGACGCGAACCACGCAGCATATCGCCGCGCTGATATGTTTTTTTTTGTCGGGGTTTGCCGGGCTGGTTTACGAGGTTGCCTGGATACGGCAGGCCGCGCTTTTGTTTGGGTCAACGACTTTTGCGGTTAGCGCGGTTCTGGCGGTTTTTTTTCTGGGTCTGGCTATTGGGGCGTATCTTTTTGGGCGTATCGGTCAGCGAACTTCCCGACCGCTTATTCTCTTTGCGTATATCGAAATTGGTCTGGGTCTTCTGGCGTTGATCAGTCCTTATGCGTTTGATTTTGCAGATTTTCTCTATGGCATCGCGTATAGAATTTTGAGCGATGATCCCTTCCTGCGGTTCACTACCCGTCTTCTTCTCGTTGCGCTCGTCGTCCTGCCGCCCACTGTTCTGATGGGTGGCACGCTTCCTCTTTTTTGTCGTCAGTATTCGCGCAATAGCGGCACGATTGCGCGCGCGGTTGGTCTTCTCTACGGTGTCAATACCCTGGGGGCTGCGTTGGGTTGCGCGGCTGCGGGGTTTGTTTTTTTGCCGGATCTGGGGCTGCGCGGTGCGATCTATATCGGTGTTGTGTGCAATATTCTGAGTGGTCTTGTTGTTCGCGCGCTGTCTATTGCGCGGGAGGATGTGTTTCCTTCCCCGGTGGCGTCCCGCGGTGTGAGTGGCAGGCTTCCTCGGAGCAGGATTGTATTTGTTCTGTTTTTTGCGATTGGATTTGTGGCTTTGGGTGCCGAGGTGCTGTGGGTGCGGTATCTCGGGCTTCTTATTAATAATACGGTTTATACTTATACGCTGGCGTTGAGTGTTGTGTTGGTTGGGTTGGTTTTGGGGAGTGTTTTGGCTGCTCAGTTTTCCGATAGGACAGACAGGCGGGCGTATTATTTTGGCGCGTTTCAGATTGCGACGGGTCTTATTGTGCTGGCTCTTTTGATGCTTTCGCCCGAGGCATGGCGAGGATTGGGCAGTGATCTGTATATCTATTTTGCGGTGCTTTTGCCTCCTGCTGTGTTGAGTGGCGCGGCTTTTCCGCTTGCGATTCGTCTGGTAATTCGCGATGCGGAATATACGTCTGGGATCGCTGGCAATCTGATTGCGGTGAATACGCTTGGAGGTATTCTCGGGTCTCTTTTGATCGGTTTTGTGGGGATTCCCTTTTTTGGTCTTGAGAAGAGTCTGTTTTTTATTACGGGCGCGAATCTCGCCATCGGTATTTCTGCATGGTTTTTGCTGGATGGAAGATATCGCGTGTTCAAATATGCGGCTGCGTTGGTCGCGGTTCTGGTCTATCTGGGGATTCCGTATTTTTCCCAGACGCAGGTGCCTGCGGATTTTATCGGTGAGGGACGGGATCTCGTGGCGTTCCGAGAGGGTTATGGCGCGAATATGGCGGTTGTCCGGCGGGAGGATGATCTGGAGTTGGAGATTGATCGCTGGTGGCAGGGCGGGAATAAAAAGAACCATCAGATTATGGCCGCGCATGTGCCGATGCTTTTGCATCCGAATCCCAAACGGGTCGTTGTTGTGGGGGCTGGTACAGGGCAGACGGTTAGTCGTTTTTTGATGTATCCCATTGAGCTTCTGGCGTGTGTGGATATTGAGCCTGCGCTTTTTCCTTTTATTCGGGAATATTTTGACACGGAGTGGATGGGCGATCCGCGCGTGGAGATTATTTCTGAAGATGGGCGCAATTTTTTGCGCCATACTGCGGCGACGTATGATATTATTTCGCTTGAGCTTGGCGAGGTGTCCCGTCCGGGTGTGGCGTTTTTTTATACGGTTGATTTCTATGCGCGCGCCCGAGAACGCCTGACGTCGGGCGGGTATCTGGTTCAGTTTGTGCCCCTGCGTTTTCTGACGGAGGACCAGTTCCGCGGTGTTGTGCGCAGTTTTTTGACGGTTTTTCCGCAGAGTGTTTTGTGGTATAATACGTCTGAGCTTTTGCTTATTGGTGCGGCGGATGATGTTTTTAATATTGCCGAGGGGAAACTGTTGGGGATGGATGAGGAGGTTCATGCGGATCTGCAATACAGTCACTGGGGTGGGGTGGAATATTCTCTCAATCAGCCGCATGTTTTTTGGGGTGGTTATTTGATGGGGGCGGAGGGTCTGGCTTCTGCGACGGTTGAGGCGGATGTGTATTGGGATGACCGACCGATTCTGGACTACGAGACGGTTCAGAATGAGGGGAGCGATGAGTTTGCGTTTGCGGAGATGCTGTATCAATATCGCGATTCTATTGATACGCTGATACCGGGCGAGGTGGATGCGCGTATTGCGGATGTTCAAAATAAAAATTTGAGGGAGATCGCTGCGCGCGTTTTTGTTCGCGAGGCGTCGGATTTGATTCCCGCGAGAGAACACAGACGTATTGCAACGCTTTGTGCCGAGGCGATTCGCCGACTTCCCGAGTATCTGGATGCGCATCGCATGTTTGCCGATGCGATGATGCAACTGGGTCGCTTGCAGGATGCAGAAAGACACTATGCACGGGTTTTGCAACTCGATCCCGCAGATGCACGCGCGCTGAATGGACGGGCTGTGGCGTTTCACCGCGCGGGACGGCTTGAAGATGCGGTTCGCTATTATGAGGATGCGATTCGCTATCATCCGGATAATGCGCTGTCGCAAAATGGTATTGCTATGGCGCTTCACAGGCTGGGGCGCTTTGATGAAGCGATTCAGCACTACAAGGATGCGATTCGCTTGCATCCAGATAGGCCCGATACGTATGCCGATCTGGGTACGGCTCTGGCACAGGCAGGGAGGTTGCGAGAGGCTGTTCCCTATTTGGAGAAGGCGCTCGCATTAAGGCCGAATTTTACACGGGTGCAACGCGCGCTCGCGCAGATACGCGAAGAATTGAAGTGAGGACTCAAACAAGGAGGGTTCTATGTCCAAATTTATCAGTTTTCTGTTCGTTGTTTTGCTGTTTCAATCTGTTGATGCTCAGCAACCACAACAGCCACAGCAACAAAACCAACGCCGGCAGCAACGCACAATTACCGTGGAGCAAATTATGGAACAGGTACCCGAAGGTGTGACTTTTATTCCCGATATTGCGTATCGCGAGGGCAACGAGGCATGGAAACTCGATCTTGCGATGCCCACAGAGCGCGGGGAGTCTCTCCGTCCTGCCCTTGTGTTTATCCATGGCGGTGGGTGGAGAGGTGGGGATAAACGCCGGGGAGGTTTTCTGCGTCCTACTATCAGTTATGCAGATAAGGGCTATGTTTGTGTGACGGTCAACTATCGGATGCTCGATGAAGCACCTATTACCGCGTGTGTTGAGGATGTGAAGAATGCGGTGCGCTGGTTGCGCGCCCATGCCGAGGAGTACAATATTGATCCGGAACGGATTGGTGCGAGTGGAAATTCCGCTGGCGCGCATTTGGCTGTTATGCTCGGTGTTTGTCCGCCTTCAGCCAAGCTCGAAGGCGATGGTCCCTACCAGGAATATTCCAGTATGGTTCAGGCTGTTGTGGCGAGTGCTACGCCGACTGACTTCCTGTCTGCTATGAGTGACCGCCAACGCAATCAGCAGTCAGCGCGTCCCCCTCGCAAAAATGAGCTTAGACTGGAATCCGAAGAGGTTCGCGCCAAAGTTTCTCCTGTGACTTATGCCTCGGCCGAGGCGCCGCCTATTTTGCTCGTCCATTCAATGTCTGATCGCACGGTTGGCGTCTATCATTCGGATAAGCTTGTCAAAGCACTGCGAGAAGCCGGTGCCAAAAATGTCAGTTATATTCTCCTGGGCGACGACAGTGGGCACGGTTCTTTTCAGCGCAATATCGCGTTTACCGAACCCGCCCGTGAAGCTTTTTTTAATCGTGTGTTAAAGGCGAAATAAGATGACTCTATCTGAACTCGAAGCGCGGGTGGCTAACGCACAGCCGGGCGATGTGATTGCGCTGGCCGATGGCGTGTATGATGGTGAGAGGTGCAAGCTCGCGGCAAGGGGAACCGCAGATCATCCGATTGTTATTCGGGCTGAGAATATGGGGCGGGCGGTTGTAAAGGCGCCGTTACTGGTGGTGGGAGATTATATCAGTTTTGTGGGGCTGCACTTTGTGGAGAAGGGGAGTGTGGAAATTCGGGGGAGGGGTTGTCGCATAAGTCGCTGTGTGATGACGGATGTGCAGGTTGGCAAGTGGATACGGGTGAGGGCAGAGAGCCGGGAGGTCGAGATTGATCGCTGCCGGTTTGAGAATAAGACCAATAACCTCGAGGAGACGCGCGGTTGCCAATTGATGCAGGTTTATGTGCAGAATCAGGGCGAGAGGCACCATGTTCATCACAATTATTTTGTGGATGTTCCGGATGGCAAGGAGAGTAATGGGTACGAGACGCTTCAGCTTATTACGGAGGGGAATCCGTACGATCCGGAGCCGGGCGATTGTGAGACAGTGATTGAGTACAATCTTTTTGAGCGTTGTAATGGGGAGGCGGAGATTATTTCTGTGAAGTCCAATGGCAATATTCTCCGCAGAAATACGTTTCGCGATTGCCGGGGGGCGCTGGTGCTTCGGCATGGAGATGGCAATGTGGTGTCTGAAAATTTCTTTTTTGGCGAGGGCGAACGCCGGGCTGGCGGTGTGCGCTTGCAGGGGGCGGATCAGGTTGTGGTGAATAATTTGTTCCATTCGCTCAATGCGTTTGGCGTGGGTATGATGGATGGGGCATCGGATGATCTCTATGTGCGGGTGGAGCGGGCGCTGATTGCGTTTAATACGTTTGTGGGATGTAGTCCGGCGATGGATGTGGGTCTAAATCACAGCAGGTATCCCAATGGTACAGCGCCTAAGGATTGTGTGATTGCGAATAACGCTTTTGTGTTGGGGAGACCCGATGTACAGGAGACCTCGGGTCTCAAGACTGTGCGGTTGGTGCAGGATGATGAGCCGGTAAATTGGACGTGGGAGGGGAATGTGACGGATGGGGATTTGGGTATGCCCGCTCGGGATGGAATAAAAACTGGGAAGGTCGATATGGATTATCTGCCGAATGGCGTTGTTGCACCGGGAGAATCCAGTGGTCTGATTGGCAATGCCGAAGGGGATTATCCGGATATAACGACGGATGTTTTGGGGCATTCCCGGGGCGAGCGGAAGACGATTGGTTGCGTTGAGTTCCCGACGGAGATGGAGGACGGCGGTCCTTTAACCGCGGCAGATGTGGGATCGGGATGGTAGGGGTGTTATAGGCATCAATCAACCCCATCAACAACGCCGTCATCGCGGCAGGCTTTTAGCCGCGATCCACTATCAGTGTAGTGCGCTCTCGACCTGCCGCATAACTCAAGCAGGCCAATATGTCCTCTTCCCGTAGATAGAGAAATTCGTTGAGAATTTCCTGGTGTGTCATACCAGATGCGAGATAATCAAGCACATCATAAACAGTTATTCTCATCCCTCTGATGCAAGGCTTTCCGCCTCTCTTTCCAGGTTCAATGGTAATAATATCTTTGTAGTTCATACACACCTCTGTTTCTATACACGCCACTAATTTAACGCGACCTCGCAAATAATCAAATTATTCCAGGAGTTCTCCATAGCACCCAGCGCGAGATATTTTGAAATGCGGTTGACAATATCTCATTTACTACATTTTTGTTTTTAGGTATAATTCAAATATGGATAGAACGGGACGCGCATGTTAAAAGTTACATTTGAATGTCCAGATGATATTCTGCAGACCCTCAGTGAAACGCCTGAACAATTCGCCGAACAAAGCCGCATGCTCATAGCCGTCAAACTGTTTGAACTCGGACGTTTGTCATTGGGTCAGGCGTCTCGATTTGCGGGCATGGAGCGAGTTGTGTTTTTAGATGCCTTAAAATCCTACCAGGTATCTCCTGTCAATCTGACCCCAGAAGAATTGGCAAAGGATATTTCCAGTGTTAGGAATCTGTAGTGTTGATACATTCCTCATTACATCAATTGAGTTAAAAAGAAAGACATATGGTTGCAATTAATCCCAGACAAATTTATGGTGCGTGGCGCCGAGGTTACGTCTTGGATAATCACACATTAAGAAGTGAATTCTTGGGCTATGATCAGTTTGGAAATCCGAGATTTGATACCCAAAGAACAGAAGCAGGTGAACTTCTCTACCGGCTAAAGTATAGGGGAAACTTAGCGGCCTTAGAACCATTAGTCGAGACTACCACCGCGTTCGTAAGGAACTGGCAGGTTGCTTTCGATGCTATTATTCCCGTTCCACCAACCAGAGTTCGTCGATTTCAACCTGTCTTCGAAATTACGGCCCGCCTTGCAAGGGCTTTGGGTTTGCCATTTCTCAAAGACTTTGTTCAAAAAGTCAAGAATACCGAAGAACTCAAGAACGTTTTTGATTATACTGAACGGTGCCAGTTACTTGAAAATGCTCATAGGGTCCACGATCCATCCTTTCAAGGTAAGGCCGTTCTGTTATTCGATGACCTATACCGGTCTGGTGCAACCCTCAACGCAGTCACTCGGGCACTTTATGATCAGGCACAATGCTCTGATGTGTACGTGCTGGCTCTCACCCGTACAAAGGCAAGATCATGACGACGGTTTTTATTGGCGGTTCTCGTAGAATCACACGTTTGAACGATACCATCAGGTACACAGCGGATAACATCATGCGTCAGCGTTTTGCTATTGTCATCGGAGATGCAAATGGTGCTGATAAGGCGGTACAGAGCTATTTAGCAGAAAAAGCATATCGGGATGTTATCGTCTATTGCATGGGTGACCACTGTCGGAATAATGTGGGTAGTTGGCCAGTAGAACAGATATATGCAGATAACCAGCTAAAAGACTTTGCATACTACACAACTAAGGATGCAAAGATGGCACAAGTAGCGTCCTATGGCTTTATGGTTTGGGATGGGAAGAGTAAGGGAACTCTGAACAATATTCTCAACTTATTGGATCTACAGAAGAATATCCTGGTCTATTTTTCGCCCGATAGGTCTTGTGATAAGCTCAAATCACACGATGATCTTACTGCACTCTTAAAAAAATGTAGCAGCGAGATAAAAGAACAGTTCGAAAAGGAATTCTCACTACTGACTCCAATCCCATTTCCTGAAAGATAGGAACATGCCTTAATATGTTTTGATATGTGGTTGACAAGAGCGTACGTGTTAAATATTGACACGTACGCTTTTTTGTTTTCTTTGACTTGCACATCCCTGAAATAAATATCCTCAACAATCGGAAATCCGATTGACAATATCGCGTTGTTGCTACACTTTTTGTTTCTGAGGATCATTCCAATACGAGAAAAAGGAAAACACATGAAAATTAAATCCGTCGAAGTCGTTCGCGTTGAACGGCCAGATGCAAGCCAGACCTCAACGGGTTCCGGTACGACACTCGCTGCTTCCTCAGGTGCAGCGCCGAGGACAAAGGGGTACAGGAAGGCGTGGCCCACGCAGATAGAGGTGGCAAATCCGATGTCTAAGTTCCCGCGGTTTAAGGCGCGGCGGCAGCTTTACGGTGCCAGGCAATGGCCCAGGTTCTCTGTCAAAGTGACCGCTGAAGACGGGACCTGGGGACTCGGCACGTCGGCGGGACGCCCGGTTGCTATGGTGGTGGAAGATGCTTTCGCGCATATACTGGAAGGGGAAAGTTGTCTGGCAATTGAAAAACTGTGGGATATGATGTTTCGCGTGTCCAAATCTTTTGGGACTGTGGGGATCGCCTCGTTGGCGATTAGTGCCGTGGATCTGGCGCTGTGGGACCTGGCTGGCAAATTGCAGGGCAAGCCGGTTTATGAGCTTCTGGGCGGTCCGGCGCGCGATCGGTTGTTTGTGTATGCGACGGGTGACGATGTGGATTGGTACAAAGAGTTGGGATTTCGCGCTTTTAAGTTGCCCTGTCAATACGGGCCGGTTGATGGGTTGTGGGGATTGGGAGAGAACGAGAGGCGAATAGCCGAGGTCCGCGAGTTGATCGGCGATGATTGCGATCTCATGCTGGATTGTTATATGGCTTTTGATGTGGAATATACCGCGCGTCTGGCCAATCGCCTGCGTCCTTATAATCTGCGCTGGATGGAAGAATGCTTGATCCCCGAAGATGTGGGGGGGCATATTGAACTCAAGAAACGCCTGCCGTGGTTGACGCTTGCCAGTGGCGAGCATTTTTACACGCCGTATCCCTACCAGTTGATGATCGAAAATCGGTGTCTCGATATCCTCCAACCCGATATTCAGTGGGTGGGCGGTTTGACTGCGTGTGTCAAAATTTGTAATATGGCTGCTGCGGCTGGTCTGGAGGTTTGTCTGCACGGCGGGGGACGCGATGCGTACGGTCAGCATTTGAGCTGGGCAATGCCCAATACGCCCTGGTGCGAGTACTATATCGGTTCTGATCCGGGCGTGCCGCTCGAAGAAGTGACGCAACCCGGCGCGCGCGTGCCGCGCAATAGCTATCTGGAGTTTGCGCCGACGGGTCCGGGTTTTGATCTGGGGATTGAAGAGGATTGGTTGGTGCCGTTTTAATTTTAGAGGACAAAAGAAAAATGGATAAGACAATTATTTCAGTGGCGGTTGTGGGATCGGGTCCGACGAAGGATATGAATCCGGCTGTGCCTTATACGCCAAAGGAGATTGCAGACGCGGCAATTGAATGCCATAAGGCGGGCGCGGCGATTACGCATATCCATGTGCGCGATCCCGAAACGGGTATTGTGTGTTCGCGGATCGAGCTTTTCAAAGAGGTCGTGGATCGGATTCGGCAAGCTTGCGATATTGCCATTAATTTGACGACGAGCGGGGGGAATATTAAAGGGGAAAATATTATCGAAGAACGGCTTGAGCCGGTTACGCTGAAACCCGAGATTTGTTCTCTGGATATCGGCTCGGTGAATTTTGGCAATCGGGTGTTTATGAATCCACCCGATTGGGGTGTTGCTGCGGCAAAGCGCATGCGCGAGCATCGCGTCAAGCCGGAGATCGAGGTTTTCGATGCCGGTCATATCCGCCAGGCGCGGTATATGATTGAGGAGGGGTTGTTCGAAGATCCCCCGTTTGTCCAGTTGTGTATGGGTCCCGGATGGGGTATTGAAGCCACACCTGAAAACCTGATTTTTATGAAGAGTCTTTTGCCGCCCGATGTGCTCTGGTCTGCTCTGGGTGTGGGAAAAGGACAGTTGCCGATGATTACCATGGCTTTTCTCCTGGGGGGGCATATACGGGTGGGTTTTGAAGATAATATTTATCTGCGAAGAGGTATTTTGCTCAAGAGCAATGCACAGATGGTCGATCACGCGGCGAGCATTGTGGAAAAACTTCAGGGCGAGATTGCCACACCAAATGATGCCCGGGAGATGCTGGGGCTTACGTATCCGCAGATGAACGCAGATGGACACAGATAAAAGGCTTTTAAATGGGCGACATCGCAACCATCCGGGTTAATCGGTGTTTATCAGTGGTTGCTTGCTGTATTTTGGATTTTTTATGGAAAAACAGGTTGTCGATGTTTTAACAGGTACAACTGAATGTGACATTGACTGGCGCATGCTCAATATGAATGCCGAGTTGGTCGCATCCAGTTTGAGCCTCACGTTGAGGTCGGGTCTTCACATGCTGCGACCCTACTGGCGATCCAATGTCAATAGCGGCGACGGTGTTGTGCCGATCAATCATATTTTGAAATTTGAAACTTTCGGGCATCCCTGTTCTCTTCAAACAACACTGCGACAGGAGTTCCAGATCCGTCTGGTTACGACGCGCAATGATGACGGAAGTCTCAAACGCGGTCATCTCGTTCTGACCTGCCAGCTTTTTAAGGCGGATAATCTGGTTGGTCGGTCGGAGTTCTGGCTGGCGCTCACGCGGCCGCTTGCACCTCCTGATGAGCGCATGCCTTCCGATGTGCCGGAGGGGCTTAAATTTTTGAAGGAGCACGAAATGAGTGAAGATGATTTGCTCAGCCGGGATATCGAATCCTATCGCTGCGAGGGCAGTGGTGAAAAGCTAACCTATGATACGCAGCCGGTTGTTTTTCACATGGACCAATCAGATCAGTATCGGCACATTAACACCGTCAAGTACATGGACCGCGTCCTCGATCTCCTATCACTTCAGTATCACAAAATAGGGGGCGATGTCGGACGTTTGCGGTTTCACGAAATTGTGATTTATTTTCGCAAGCCTTTTGTGCCCGGGCAAGTCGCAGATGCAGAACTCGATTTTGTTCATCACAAGGATGGGTTTCACGGTGCTGTGCGTTTTTATCACTGCAATGGCGATGGCACGCGCAGCGAGCGGATTTCTATGGCTATGGAAACGCGCGGGCCTCTGGCGGATGACGTGTGAATTATCTGGGGAGGTCTGCAAGGTGGGCAATATCGTTGAGGGATATGAAGGTGGGTTCGCCTCCGGGATTGAGTTGAAGGTGATGGATGGCGGCTGTGTGGCACGCGAACTGGGGTTTGTGCTCGTCTTCGGGCGTGTATCCCATGATCGCTTGTAGGCAGGCGACAATAGGTCGGACGTGTGTGATGCACGCAATTTGCTGATCGGGTGATTTGTTGACGAGTTGGCTCACGGCGTTGGCAACGCGGGTGTGCAGGTCGGCATAGGTTTCGCTGCCTGGAACGCGTGCCTCTTCGAGGGATTCCCCGCTCAAAAAGCCGGGATAATATTTTCGGACTTCTTCGTTGGAGAGTGTGGCGAGGTCGCCGCTTTCGAGTTCGCGCAGGTCATCTTCTATTTCGGGCACGATACGGAGCACATCGCCTATCCATTCGGCTGTTTGGCGGGTGCATTTTTGGGGGCTTGTGTAGAGGCTGTGAATGTCAAAGTCGTTTCTGAGGCGTTCGCCGATGAGCATGGCTTGCTGTTTGCCCCGATGTGAGAGGGGCATGTCGGCCCACCAGCCGTAGTGGTTTTCGCCGTCGCGTCTCTTGGCCTGTCCGTGGCAGATTAGAATGAGGTCGGTTGGCATGTGTGTTCCTTACTATTATCTGGGGGTGTTTATGAAGTCGATGGTTGTGGTGTTTTGTTTATCAATGGTCGCGATGTTTGGTCGGGCAGATGCACAGCTGGATGTCAAGATAGGGGGGGGTGCTCTTTTGGACCCCACGCGCGGAGGCGGGCACCTGTCCATAGAGGTTCCTATTGGAGATCTGTATCCGACATATTTGGCACCTTTTGTTGAATATTATCGGAAGAGCGGTATTTCAGAAATCCCAGCGGGTGTCAGTTTGATTTACAAAGCTCCTTTGTCCGACCACTATGGTACGGTGTTTTTTGGAGTTGCCGGCGGGGTGTTGCACGCACGGGGATTTCCAGTGTTTATTCCAGCGGTTATTGTACTGGATGACGGAACGCTGATTAATGTAATAGATCCAGTGACTGGAGAAGTTATAATGCAACCGTCAATAGATCCAGTGACCGGAGAATTTGTAACGGGAACCTCAACCGAAGCGATGATTGCCGTAGCAGGTGGTATGCGGTTTGATGTTTCCGAGGGCATAGGCGCATTTGTGCAGGGTCGCTGGTTTCGCGCTTTTGCGTCCGGGTCAACAAATAATTTTGGCATTCACGCAGGGCTGATGTTCTCTTTGGGTGAAAGATAGCTGGGTTCGTCTATTCGTCTTGATGGCGCAGGAAATCGATCAATAAACGCACGCCAACCCCCGTGGCTCCGATGGGGGTGTCGGGTTTGGTGGAACTTGTCGATGCGGTGCCGGCGATGTCGAGGTGTGCCCAGGGAAAGTTCTGGACATAGGCTTCGAGGAATGCAGCGGCTGTGAGTGCGCCTGCGGGCCGACCACCTGAGTTTTTGAGGTCGGCCACATTGCTTTTGATGCGGTTTCTGTGGTCATCCAGAATGGGAAGATGCCAGGCAATTTCACCGGTGCGATTGCCCGCTTCGTGGATTTGAGCGATGAGGTCATTGTCGTTACCCATCAAGCCACTGGCTTCATTGCCAAGTGCGGTGACGCAGGCACCGGTTAGCGTGGCCAGGTCAATGGCTGCTTTGGGCGCGTATCGCGCACTGTATGCGATGGCGTCGATGAGGGCGAGGCGGCCTTCGGCATCTGTGCTGTGAATTTCAACGGTTTTGGTGCCAAGGGGATGCAAGATGTCGCCTGGGCGATATGCGCGACCATCGGGCATGTTTTCTGCGGCGGCAACCAGACCGATGACGCGGTGGGGAAGGTCGAGTTTTGCCACGGCTCGCATTGCGCCGATGACGGCTGCGGATCCACTCATGTCAAATTTCATGTTCCACATGCCGTCGCCACCTTTGAGGGATATGCCGCCGGTGTCAAAGGTTATGCCTTTGCCGATAAAGATGATGGGCGCGGCATTGGGGTCGGGTCCCGCGTGTTCAAGGATGACGAAACGAGGTGGTCGAGCACTTCCCTGTCCCACAGCACTCAGGGCACCCATCCCTTCATTTGAGATGCGCTGTTCGTCAAATATTTCACAGGAGAGACCTGTTTCACGGGCCATTTCCAAAGCGCGGTCGGCCAGTGTTGCCGGTGGCAAGTCGTTGCCGGGGGTGTTGCTCAGGTCGCGGGCAAAACATACGCTTTCGGCGATGATTTGCCCGGTATTTGCACCTTTTTCCACATCGGTTTGTTTGGATGTGTCAAATTCGACGAGGGTAAAGGTGTCGAGGCGTTTGGGATGGTTATCGTCTGTTTTGTAATTGGTGAATTTGTAGTTTCCGAGAATGGCACCTTCAACGGTGGCTTGTGTAGCGTCTGAAATATCGAGACCGCCTATGCCGCCGCCGTGGACGATGGAGGCGAGGGTTTTTGCGCCGAGTTTGATGGCTTCTCTGGTCGCAGATGCAGATGCGAGGCGCACCTCGTTGGGCGTGAAGTCTTCTCTTTTGCCCAGGCCAACGAGAATGAGGCGCGAGGCGGCTACGCCCTGACGGGGATAGAGTACGGCGGTTTGGTTGCGTTTGCCGCTGAAGTCGCCGCCTGCAATGAGGTCGGCAATAAGCCCGTCCAGTGCGCGGTTGGCAGCACCTGTTGCGCCGCCCGGTTCTGTGACGCCTTCAAAGAGGTTGAGCACGATGGCGTCTGCTGTACATTCGAGGATGTTGCCGATGGTGGTGGAGATGTTCATGGTGAAAATTCCTGCGTATTAGGAGATGAGGGCTGCCAGTTCGATGTTCAGGTCCGGGAATATGTTAGGTTGAAAAATGTCGTTGGATTCGACAGTGGCTGTGCGGAGATAACCGCCGTCGGTCGCGCTGTATTCTTCAATGCCAGGTCCTGTTGTATCTACTATCCAGTACCAGGGGACGCCAGCTTTGAGGTAGGCATCGAGTTTGGTGAGGTGGTCGCGGCTGGCCGTAGATGGCGAGAGGACTTCGACGACGAGGTCGGGCGCACCATATACACGGCCTTCGCGAATGCGGTGCAGGTGTTCGGTGGCGACGAATACGAGGTCAGGGGCATAAGCCAGGTCCCTATCTTCGTCGAGTACGACAATGATGTCTTGGCTGAGGCGACCCAGATTGTTTGTGCGGATATGTGGTAGTAAGATGCCAGATAGGCTGAGAATGAGTTCGTTGTGTTCAAATGTCGGTCGCATAAGTTCTATTAACTCCCCATATTCGAGTTCGCATTTTGGACCGGTTTCGTCTTCGTCTATGGCGAGAAATTCCATCAGGGACATTCTGCGAACGAGTGATGATGTGGTTGAGGCCATAAGATTACCTCCTTAAAGGCGGTGAGACGTGAAACGAAAGACGTGAGAGGGGGTAGGGAGGTCATCTTACCTTTTACGTCTTACCGTTTTAAACCAGAAATGGATTGATGCGTTTTTCGCGGTCTATGGTTGTGTCTGGCCCATGTCCGGGGTGAAGTACTGTGTCGTTGGGAAGGGTGAGGATTTTGGTGTGGATCGAGTCCATTAGTGTTTGCAGATCCGCGCCCGCGAGATCGGTTCGGCCAATAGAGCCGGCGAAAACAGTATCGCCAACAATGGCGTGGCCCGGCCAGATGAGCGCGATGTTGCCGGGCGCGTGACCCGGTACATGGAGAATGTTCAGGGTTTCGCGGCCAAAGACGATAGTATCGCCTTCATCGATAAAACGGTCGATTTCGGGCGGTGGATCGGTTTGAAGGCCCAGGGGTGCGACAATGTCTATCAGGTTCTCGACCATAAATACGTCGGCTTTGTGGATGGCGAATGGCGCGCCGGTTTTTTCTTTCAGGGATGTGACGCGCCCAATGTGGTCAAAGTGTCCGTGTGTGGCAATTATTTCGACGATTTTGATATTGTGGTCTTTGATGAGTTGAAGTATGGTGTCGATGTTGTCGCCGGGATCTATGACAATGCCTTCGCGCGTTTTTTCGCAGGCGAGGATGTAACAATTGACTTCGAGCGGACCGACGATGGTGGATATAAAGATCACGACAGTTCCGGCGCGATTTTTACTTCTGTGCCCGTTTCCTGGCTGCGATAAATGCCGTCGAGAATTGCCATGACTTGCAGCGATTGCTCGGCGGGCACGGGTGAGGGTTTGCCCTCGGCGATGGCCTGGGCAAATTCGACGCATTCTTGTGCGTGGGGTTCAAGCAGATCGCGGGTATTTTGCAGGGTGCGGTTATAGTGTTGTTGCGTGTCGTAGTTGCTGTGATAGATTTCGCAACTGGGCCAGTGGCTGCCTCCTCTGGTGCCGTAGAGCCACATTTGCATGTCTTCGCCCCGGGTGTTGTGGTGGAGTAACCAGCTGACTTCGATTATAAGGGTTGCCCCGTTTTCAAAGCGCACAAAGGCTGAGGCAAAGTCCTCCACGTCAAATTGTTCCGATGGGATGCGCCCCCAACTACTGAAGGCACCTTCTTGATGGGCGATTTCTGCACGCGCGACACCGGTGACGGATACGGGTTTGGGATTGTTCATAAAATAGAGCGTGAGGTCCAGGATGTGTACGCCAATGTCGATGCAAGGGCCGCCGCCGCTGTGTTGTTTTTGAATAAAGCCGGGTGTGTTTGGTGCCCCTGAGCGGCGGAGCATCCAGCTTCGCGCGTGGTAAATGTCTCCGAGTACGCCGGTGTCGAGTTCGGCTCGCATGGCTTTTGATTTGCCCGAAAAGCGAAAATGCTGCGCTGTCATCAGGGTTTTGCCAGATTTGTCGCGTGCGGCAATCATGTTTTTGATGAGTTCGGGGTTGGGGGCAAGGGGTTTTTCGCAGATGACGTGTTTGCCCGCTTCCAGCGCGGCGATGGCTAATGGCGCGTGATAATTGTTGGGGGTACAGATGTCGATGATATCGATATCGGGATTTTTGAACAGGTCTTCCGGGTCGGTAGAAAGGATGGATATATTGTTATTTTCGCCCCAATTGTTCAGTACGTCTGCATTGATATCACTGCCGGCAATCAGATCGGCATGTGCAGAAGCAGCCCATCCAGGCATGTGCGTGCGCGCGATGCCGCCAACGCCGATGATGCCGACTTTGAGTTTGTTTGCCATGATGCTCCTTTCTTGTGTTAGTTGGAAATCCTGTGAATATCGGGGGGAAAAGATAATAGAGCAGCGGATAGAGGGAAAGTTTTTTTTGTGAGATTGTGACATTTTACTCTTGACGCATATACAAATGTTCACTATATTTATGGCAGTTGGAAAATAGTATATAATATTATGTAAAAATTGAATTTAGGAAAGTTTTTGTGATTATATACGACGATTTATATCGGTATATTCACCTAACTTAGATAGGAGATGTTCCCATGAGACGCATTTTTTCTATGTCGGCTATCGGTTCGCGATCAAACGGGGTACAGCGGGCTACCTCTCGGTCCCGTTTCGTCCCTCAGTTTCGTCGGGAAGTCTGTGAGGTGATTAATCGCATTCGCGCTGCTTATGGTCCCGTTCCCATGAAGACTGTGGCCGATCAGCCCGAAGTGAAGGCCGCAGAGGCGACGATTGAACAGGCTGCGCGATTGGTGTACAGTGGACTTGAAAATGTCGAGGTATGGCGAGGTGCGCTGGTGGTCTATGAACTGACCTGGATGTCCGCGCTGAAAAAGGTGCGTCCGTCGGATAAGTCAGCTGCTTAAGTACATTTTTTTATTTCAAATAAGGCCGAGATTCTCTGTGGATCTCGGCCTTTTTCTTTGTTGTTGACGAAATTGGACAATTTCAGGAACTTTTGACACTTTGTGAGATATAACTAAAGTTCAATCGCTACAACGGAGAGATGGTATATGAAAAGGTGGATGGCGATATTGATTGTGGGATTTATGGTTTTGCAGGTCGAGGCAAAAATCGATCCTGAACATCAGGTGACGATTGCGCAAATGGAAAAGTTCAGCGAGGCTTTTGCAGCGGTGGCTTCCGAGGTCAATTTAGGTGTGGTTGCGATTATAAATAAAAGAGTTGTTGGGGTGCGAAGATCAACGGGCAATCCATTTTTCGATTATCTTTTTGGCGGTGGGCAGTATCGGAGAGAACCGCGGCAGCAGGGTTTGGGTTCGGGGGTTATTGTTTCTCGAGATGGCTATATTTTGACGAATCATCACGTTATTGCAGGTGCCGATGAGATTGAAGTGGAACTCGACGATGGCAGAAAGTTCGGCGCAATGCTGGTAGGAACAGATCCGCAGAGCGATGTTGCGGTGTTAAAGGTTGATGGACGCGATTTGCCCGCGCTGAAGATGGGCGATTCGGATAAGTTGAAGGTCGGTTCATGGGTGCTGGCAATTGGCAATCCGTATGGTTTGCGGCACACGGTGACGTACGGTATTGTGAGCGCGATTGGGCGAGGCAATTTAGATATTGTGGATTATGAAGATTTTATTCAGACAGATGCGGCAATTAATCCGGGCAACAGCGGTGGGGCAATGGTGAATTTGCGCGGGGAACTGGTGGGTCTGAATACGGCAATTTTGTCGCGTAGCGGCGGTAGTCAGGGTATTGGGTTGGCTGTGCCAATTAATATGGCGCGCAATATTATGGACCAGATTATCGAGGCTGGAGAGGTGAAACGCGGGTATCTGGATGTGGTGGTTCAAGACCTTACGCCGGAACTTTCCGAAGCACTGGGATTACAGGTCAACCAGGGTGCGCTGATTCGGGAAGTGGGAGAATTTGCCGAGCAGACGGGTTTACAGCCCAGCGATGTGATTGTGGGGTTGAACAACCGCGAGATTTCCAATGCGGATGAGTTTCTCACGCGTATTGCGCGAATCCCTCCGGGCGCACAAGTGACAATTGAGGTGATCCGAGATGGGGTAAATAAAAAGCTGCGCGTAACGGTGGATGCGTTTGATCCCTTTCGCGGCCTGCAAGAGGTGGAGCGACAACGCGCCCTGGGGTTGAATGTTCAGGAGATGACGCCCGCGATTGCCCGTCAGTTTGGTTATAATGCACAATGGGGCATGCTCATCACCGATGTGAGAGCAGAAAGCGCGGCTGAAGCGGCGGGTTTGCGACGAGGAGATGTGATTCGCGAGATCAATCGCACGCCCATGCGTTCGATGGAAGATTACGAAGATGTATTGGCTCAGTTGAAACCCGGTGACGAAGTTGGGATGATTATTCGCAGAGAGACCCGCCGGCACTATGCCAATTTTTACGCTGTGCTCAAGGTGCCGAAGTAGCTTGGATTAATCCACATCCTTCTCATACCGCTCGTCTTGTACTTTTTCCTGAAGGCGGTAGAGTTCGTCTTTGAGTTCGCGTGCGATATCGGCGTATTCGGGATCACTATACACGCTGTTGAGTTCATAAGGGTCTTTTTCGAGGTCGAAGAGTTCCCATTCGGGTTCTTTGGTATCTTCGATTGACCCTTTTTGATTGAGGCCATCGGCGTAGTAATAGATGAGTTTGTACTGGTGGGTTCGCACGCCGTAATGGGCGTAAACATGGTGGTGTGCAAGGTGCATCCAGTAGCGATAATACATCGATGTTTGCCAGTCTTCAGGTGTTTCGCCGTTGAGCAAGGGGCGAATGCTCGATCCCTGGAAGGTTTCGGGAATGTCAATGCCCGCGTAGTCGAGAAAGGTGGGGGCAAAGTCGGTGTTGAGGATCATGTCGGTGTTGATACTGCCGGGTTTGATTTCTTTGGGATAGCGGATGATGAAGGGCATGCGCAGGGATTCTTCGTACATAAAACGCTTGTCATACCAGCCGTGGTCGCCCAGGAAAAAGCCCTGGTCAGATGTGTAAATGACTATGGTATTGTCGGTGAGACCTTCTTCATCGAGATAGTCGAGCATGCGTCCGACATTGTCGTCGATGGAGGCCACACAGCGCAGGTAGTCTTTGATGTAGTGCTGGTATTTCCATTTTTTATCTTCTTCAGGTGAGAGACCTACAGGGGGTAATTCCTTGAGGTCATTTTTGTTCATGTCGCGGTCAACGCGCATTTGGGCGGCTTCGGCAGCGCTGGCGCGGTTGCTGTAGTCGTCCCAGAAGGTTTCGGGTTCGGGTATGTCTTCGTTTTCATACATGTGGGCGTGTTTTTCGTCGGGTTCCCAGGCGCGGTGGGGTGCTTTGTGGTGGTACATGAGCATGAAGGGACGGTTTGTGTCCCGCGCTTTGAGCCAGTCGAGGGATAAATCTGTGATGATGTCGGTGACATAGCCTTCATAGACTTTTGTTTCGCCCATTTCTATCATTTCGGGGTTGTGATATAATCCCTGCCCGGGCAGGACATTCCAGTAGTCAAAGCCGGTGGGGTCGTGGATGCCGCCGTGACCGAGATGCCATTTGCCGATCATGGCGGTTTGATATCCCGCCTGTTGGAATAATTTGGGAAATGTGAGTTGTCTTCCGTCGAGATGGGTCGCCAGCGTGGTTACGCCGTTGATGTGGTTGTATGTTCCGGTGAGGATTACCGCTCGGCTGGGGGCGCAGATTGAGTTGGTGCAAAAGCAGTTGTCAAAGCGCATGCCTTCATTTGCAATGCGGTCGAGGTTGGGGGTCTGGTTGATGCGGCTGTTGTAGCAACTCATGGCATGCGAAGCGTGATCGTCGGACATGATAAAGAGGATGTTGGGGCGATCTGTAGGCAAGAGAGACTCCTTGTGAAGTTAGAAGTGTGACATGATAGTATCCGTCATCGCGGCATGCTTAAAGCCGCGATCCAGCCCGCATAAAATATGACATTGCATGTGCGATATCAAGTGAGACGAAAGGCGGGCACGGGCGTTTATTCTTTGTGGGGGATGCAATGATTGGTATTATATACGGACGACGCGATGTGAACTCTGAAGGAGTAAAGTAAATGGTCGGTCAAAGATTTTTGTTTTTTATATGGATGTTTATTCTTTGCCTGAATGCCGAGGTTTTTGCGGGCGAGGCCAGGCATGTGTGGACGTCTTTTCGGCAAGAAGATGGGTTGGCGCACAATGTGGTGACGGCTGTGGTGCAGACGCCCGATGGGGCGATGTGGTTTGCCACGCTGGGTGGGGTGTCGCGCTATGATGGGCGTTCATGGAAGAAGTACGGGGTTGAAGATGGATTGCCGGGAAACGCTGTTCGGGATCTGTTTGCCGCGCCCGATGGGGCATTGTGGGCTGCTGTGGGACGGGGTTTTGATCGTCAAACACGACAGGGTTTGGCTTATTTTTCTGGCGAGGAATGGCGAGGTATTGATACGCCAGAAGAATTCAGAGGAGGGAGAGGCTTACGCCAGATTTTGGGGCTGGATGGTGGTCGCGCCTGCCTGGTGACCGATGAAGGTTATTTGTTGCGCTTTGATGGGGCTCAACTTTATGTGGTGACCCTGAATGGTCAGCCGCTTCAAGGTGTTCAAAGTTTGATGGCTGATGCAAATGGGAAAGTTTGGGTCGCTTATGGGGGGCGAGGTGGTAATGTTTTGTTTGGTCCTGGAATGGGACGAGGTGAACCTGGTGGCAGAGGTAGGCGCGGTGGTTTTAGGGGGGCGGAAGGTCCTGATGGTCGCAGAGGACGCGGTGAACCAGGTGGTCGGGGCGAGCGTGGTGGTTTGAGGGATATGGACGGTCCTGATGGTCGTGGAGGACGGGGTGGAAGGCCTGGCGGGTTTGCTCGGGGCATGGGATTACTGGATGTGGATACGGGCGAGTGGACGACGATAGCAGATATGGATAGCTTAGCCAGTGTGTCGGTGTTGGCGATGGGACAAGGTGCTGATGGTGCAGTCTGGTTCGGCACGAATGAGAGCGGGCTTAAGCGATATCATTCGGGACAATGGGAAACATTTACAACTGAGGATGGGTTGCCGGCTAATCGGGTGCAGGTGATTCGCTTTGCACAAGATGGAACGGCGTGGATTGGCACGCCTGCTGGTGCCGCTTCTCGAGATGCGACTGGACAATGGCGGACTTTTGCAGAGCGCGAGGGATTGCCCAATAGCAATGTGGTCGATATTTGTATTGCCGCGGATGGGGCTATTTGGGTGGGGACGACCGGTGGGGTTGCGCGGTTGGGGCTTTCGGGATGGTTGCACCACAGGAGTTGGCCGGGGATGAATGATCGCGGGGCTTCGTTTTTTGCGCTCGATAAAAGCGGTCAGCTCTGGGTTGGCAATGATGCGATTTACAATTTTGAACGGGGTTCCTGGCGTGTAGCACGCGAGTTAGATGATATGCGCGGGCGTTTGGTCGATTTGTTTGTCGATGGAAAAGGACACCTCTGGGGTGTAACGCCGTTTCAGTTGTTGCGTTATGATGGCGAGGTATGGGAGGTGATAAGGCCAGATAGGCGCACGGGATTGGGATTTCAATCTGTATGCCCTGCACAAGATGGCGGTGTGTGGGTAATTACGCGTTCGGGTGTTCATCGATTCGATGGACAGGTATGGACGGCTCTATCTACCCCCCAGACTCAGGGTCTGGCGCAGATAGGAGATAATCCCTTAAGGTCTGGTATCTGGATTTGCGAGGCGAGCGATGGGAGTTTGTGGCTGGGGCAGGTGGATGGCGTGATGCAGGTAGTGGATGGAGAGCAGCGAAAATACACGGTGGCTGATGGCATACCCGATGGGCCGATTACTGGAATTGCCGAAGATATTGGTGGACAGATATGGATTAGTTCGCCGCTTGAGGGTGTGGCGCATTTTAATGGGCAGAGGTGGCGCCGCGTGCCGGGCACAGATCAGGCGCAGTTTAATGGGGTGCATCGGATATTTCCGGCGAATGATGGCACTGTGTGGCTGGCTTCGCCGATTGATGGCGCGATTCATACCGATGGGTTTGCATGGGTGCGTTATACGGTTCAAGAGGGGTTGCCGAGTACACAGGTTTGGGATGTGGGACAGGATGCCAAAGGCAATCTCTGGTTTGCGACGTCTGGTGGGTTGGGTTGTTATAATCCCGATGGCGATGCGCCCGAAACACTTCTTTTGGCTCCGCCAGTTCAAATTGCGCCGTATCAAAATGCGTTGTTTGAGTTTTCAGGGCAGGATGTGTGGAAGCAGACGCCAGATGGGTCATTGCAATATTCATGGCGGCTCGGTGAGGGGGCTTGGTCGGGTTTTTCGCGCAATAATCGGGTTTTGTTGGAGGATCTGGACGCGGGTGTTCACAAATTTGAAGTGCGCGCTATGGATCTGGCTTTTAATGTGGATAAGACGTCTGCAGTGCAGGTGTTTGAGGTGTTGGCGCCTGTGTGGCAACGGCCCTGGTTTGTGGGGTTGAGCGGTGTTTCGCTGCTCATTGTGCTGGTCACGACGGGATATGCGTTTCAAAAGCACAAGCGCTGGCGCATAGCACAGACGCAGTTGATTGACGAATTGGAGACGGAACTTCAGGAAGCCCACGATATGCAGATGGGGCTGTTGCCCCGAGATCCCGTGCGGGAGAGAGGGTTTGAGGTGGTGGGTAGATGTTTGCCGGCCAATCACGTCGGTGGTGATTATTTTACGTATTTCTGGTTGGACGACGATCGGAAAACACTGGGGTTTGGGGCCGCAGATGTGTCGGGTAAGGCGATGCAGGGTGCTGTGCGGGCTATGCAATTGAGCGGGATGTTGCACTATGAGGTTCGCGCGGCACAAACGCCGATAGATGTGTTGCGGAATTTGAATGTTGTTTTGCAAGAGCAATTTGATGCGGCGAGTTTTGTGACGTGCTGTTTGGGGACGCTGGATTTAGAGACCGGGGAGATGGTTTTGGCCAATTCCGGGCATCCCTATCCCTATCGGGTATCTGTGGGTGGTGATTTGCAGATGATAGAATTGATGTCTGTGCCTCTGGGTATGACGTTGCCGCCCGAGGTCGATACCGAACCCAAAGAGGCGCGTGTGTTTTTGGATTTTGGCGATATGCTGGTGCTCTACAGCGATGGGGTGACGGATATGCAAAATGCCGCGGGGGAGTTTTTCGAGGAGGCGCGCCTGGAAGCTTTGCTCAAAAAACACGCGGGCGCGAGTGCCGGTGTTTTGATCGATACGGTGATCGATGATCTGATCGAATTTCGCGCGTCGGCTGCACAGACAGATGATGTGACGCTTCTGGTTATTAAGAGGCGGTCGTGAGAATTAAGAATTAAGAAGCGGTGAGACGTGAAAAAGGAGATCGATATGCGAATTTTTGCCGCGGTATGTGTTTGGATGGTGCTCCAGAGCAGTGCCGCATTGGCTCAAAATGAGGCTTCGTTTGGCGTAACAGTGGAGCCAAAGGCGGCGCGCGTTGGGGAGGCTGTCGCGGTTTGGATTGATGTGGATCTTTCCGACGACTGGCATATTTATTCGGCGACCACACCTCCGGGAGGTCCCTATCCCACGGAGATTGCGCTATCGGGCGAGGCGTTTCGGCAGGTGGGGGCGGTGATTCAGCCAAAGCCTATTGTAGAGTACGATCCAAATTTTGAGATGAATGTGGAATATTATCACCCCAAAGTGCGGTTTGGGGTGCGGGCAGAGGTGGGTGAGGGGATGCCGGGCGAGCGGGTGCTGGCGGGTGAGGTGACGTATATGCTTTGCAATGCGACGCAGTGTTTGCCGCCAAATACGTACACTTTTGAGGTTCCCGTGATGGTAGAAGCGGGACCTGCGCGAGCTGAGTATGTGTTTTCTGCTGTTGAAACGCCCGCGGTGCCGTTGGATGGCACGGGTAGCGTGGCCGATGTTGAGCGTGCGATTACAGAGGGTTTGAGCGCGTTTTTGTACCTGTCTTTGTGGATGGGTTTTCTGGCTTTGCTCACGCCGTGTGTGTTTCCGATGATTCCCATTACGGTGTCGTTTTTTACCAAGCAGGAAACGCAGAGCCGAAGGGAGTCTGTCACCAAGTCGCTGGCTTATTGCGGGGGTATTATTTTTACGTTTACCGGGCTGGGTATGGTGTTGGCGGCGACCCTGGGCGCGTCTGGTGCGGCTCTGTTTGCGGCCAATCCCTGGATCAATTTGTTGATTACTGCGATTTTTGTGGCTTTTGCGCTGGCATTGTTTGGGCTGTTTGAGATTCGATTGCCTTACGGTTTGCTCAATAAGTTGAATCAGGTTCAGGGGGGTAGTTATGGTGCGATTCTAATTATGGGGTTCACGTTTTCTCTTACGTCGTTTACGTGTACTGCGCCTTTTGTCGGCACATTGCTGGTGCTAACGGCTCAGGGAACGTGGGCGTGGCCCATTTTGGGCATGCTGGTATTTTCGGCTGCTTTTGCCTCTCCGTTTTTCTTTTTGGCACTTTTTCCACAGTCGCTTTCTGCTCTGCCCCAAAGCGGTGGTTGGTTAAATTCCGTGAAGGTGGTGATGGGGTTTTTGGAATTGGCCGCTGCGTTGAAATTTTTGAGCAATGTCGATTTGGTGTGGCAGTGGGGTATTATTTCGCGCGAGGTCTTTATTGCGGGGTGGATCGCGATCTTTTTGCTGTGTGGTTTTTATTTGTTGGGAAAGATCCGCTTGCCACACGATTCTGTGCTCGATACGATTGGTCCGTTGCGTTTGCTGGCGAGTAGTGGGTGTTTGGCTTTTGGGCTGTATTTGATGACGGGTCTTTTTGGTGCTCCCCTGGGCGAATGGGACGCATTTTTCCCGCCTTATGGGAGCTATGGCGAGATTGCAAAAATAAGGAGTGGCGAACCCGAACTGACCTGGCGCGATGATTATGAAGCGGGTTTGGCAGAAGCAAAGGCGACGAACAAACCGGTATTTATCGATTTTACGGGCTATGCGTGTACGAATTGCCGCTGGATGGAGGCGAATATTTTTCCCGAGAAGGAGGTACACGCATTGTTAAAACAGTTTGTACGGGTTCAGTTGTACACAGATGGGCAGGGAGAAAAATACAAGCGCAATCGCGATTTGCAGGAGGCTAATTTTAGTACGGTTGCACTGCCTTTGTACGCGGTTATGACACCCGAGGGAAAAGAGATTGCACATTTTCCAGGGATGACGCGCGATGTGAATATCTTTGTTCGCTTTTTGAAACAGGGACTTAGTCCGACTGTTGCAAGCGTGATCCGCAGATGACGCAGATGAACGCAGATGAACGCAGATAAAAGGTAAGAGACTGTTTTAAAACTCATTTTGCCCCTTCTTGGCTATGCTCTATTGCACTGTCATTCTGAGCGGAGCGCAGCGGAG
>JAGWBW010000042.1:8884-22800 GCA_021295695.1 Candidatus Latescibacterota bacterium | reverse complement strand
GATGCTTCGGCTACGCTCAGCATGACAAAACGCCGGACATCCGTAGCATCAGGTATTAATTTTAAAACAGCTTCTAAGATACAAGACGCGAGAGGGTAGGGGCGGTGTCTGAGTCTATCCATTTTCATCGTGCCAGGCCGAGGAATACGCCCAGGATGAGGCCCACCACGCCGAGTAGTGATAGGAGCAGGGCACCAATGGCGATGTGAAGCATTTTGGGTTCAAGGTGGTCAAGATAGGTTTCGAGTGTTTCGATGCCCGAGCGCAAAGCGCGTTCAATGGGGTCGGGAAGACGCTCGACGAAGGGGATTTTTTTCCGAGAGATTTCGTCGATATATTGAATATTTTTGATGTTGTGACGGGCATTGAAGGTGTGTGCGATGAATTTGCGGATTGCGAAACGCTGCACCGGGTCGTGAATTTCGGATAGGCGAAGGGTTTGTGCATCAATGGTGTTGGACAGTTTGAAGCAGTGTGTGGTCTTGTCGGGGTCGTCGGGGTCGGGTTCGAGTTCGCCTTTGACGACGCGCCCCAATATGGTGAGGTCGTGATAGTTGAGGTAGTGATAGCGTCCGCCTTTTTCGCGCCCCAATAGGCTTTCGATGCGTTGGCGCAAGATATCGGGATCGTCTTTGCTCTGGCGAAGATGTTCGGAGATTTTGATGTTGAAGCATCGCGCATAAAATTTGAGAAAGTCCCGGACAACGGGCGAGGTATAACCGCCTTTGGCGTTGATGAGACGACGCACAAAGCCGAGGTAACGGGGGTTTGTGTATAGTCGTGCGGCGATGTCGAATGAGTCTTTGTCCGATTCGCGTATGTGTGTTTTGATGGCGGCGTCGATTTGTACGCTCATCTGGATTAGTGCGACGTCTTCGTCGTCTTCGCGCACGATGGACCGGGCTGGGTCGTCGGGTTCGTCGCGGGCGAGAAAGGGCGTGGTTTCGCCCGAGGCAAAGCTGCCAAGCCCGCCTTCTATGCCCTGCCTGATCATGATTCGAGAAGCGGCTTCTTCTATTTCCGCTTCTGTTTTTTCTATGAGTTCTTCTGGAAGTTCTGCGTTTTGTTGGGGTACGAGTGCAGAGATGTTGTCTGCAAAGATTTGAACTTGAGATTTGTTGTTGAATACATCGAGATAGGGTTGTTGCATTACTTCGGGCAACAGATGCTGTGTGAGGGTGTTGCCCCGCTGTCCTTTGAAGGCGGTGTAAAGTGCTTCGTGCAGTGAGGTGAAAGGAACCACGCGCGTTGCAACAAGTACGCGATCTGTGCTGTATGTGAAGATATAGAGATTTTCCCAATAGCACTTGCGGTAGTATGGCCGACCGGTTTTGGAGGAGAAAGCGAAGCGGTATTTTGGATCGACAATGCGTTCCATCGGTTCCTCCTGGGTGGGAATGGACGGTGGTTACAAAATAATAGCATTAATTTGAAAGGTAAGGATGAATTATTTTCGGAGCAATCGGTTTCTCAATACGTTGCCCGATTGGGAAACGGGTGAGCCAATAGAGGGTGGGCTGGAAAATTATTTGCCGCGTGTGCGCGCGTTGTTGCACCGCATGGATAATCCCCAGGCGCGGTTTGACTCTGTTATTGTGGGGGGAACAAATGGCAAGGGTACGGTGAGTTCTTTGCTGGCGGAGTTATTGCGGGTAGCGGGTTTTCGCGTGGGGCTTTATACGTCGCCGCATTTGCACACGGTGCGCGAGCGGATATGTGTTGATGGCGAGGTGCTCGCACGCGCTGTGTGGGCCGAAGGCGTCGCACATTTTTACGAAAAAAGCCGCGATTTTGAGCGCGAAGGCTGGGGTGCGTTTAGCAAGTTTGAGGCACTCACGGTTTTGGCGGCTCATCACTTTGCGCGGGCCAATGTGGATTGGGCTGTTTTTGAAGTGGGGCTGGGTGGGCAATTTGACGCGACCAATGCATGGGATTCAAAAGTTGCTGTATTGACGGCTATTCATCTGGATCACACGGATGTGTTGGGCGATACGCTGCCTGAGATTGCAGCGGATAAGGTCCATATTGCGCGATCGGGAAGGCCGCTGTTTACGGGGTCAGGGCAGGCAGCCGAGGTTTTGAAGTTGTTGGAAAGAGCGTGTGTGCATCGGAGTGCGGCGTTGCATGTGGTCGATACGGAAATGGACGATATTGCGGATCGACCGGCTACTTTTCGGGAGAATGCCGCGCTATCGGTTGCTGTGGCGCAGCATATTGTAGATGGGTGCGGGATGGTGTTGCCGGATGAACGGGTGCGGGATGTGATTTTGAGTGGTTCTTTGCCCGGGCGATTTGAGGTGATTCGGAAAACGCCTCCTTTGATTTTGGATGGTGCCCATAATCCGGATGCGGTTCGCGCATTGGTCCGCGATTTGCAACTTCTTTCGGATCAGTGGCGATTTGTGGTGGGTGTTAATAAAGGGCACGATGCGCGGGGTATTTTGCAGGCACTTTCGCCCCTGGCTGCCGAAGTTGTTTTGACGCAGTCGGCGCATCCCAAAGCTATTTCTGTGGCGAGCTTGAGATCACGGGTTTCCAAAGGGCTGTGCGTGCGGTGTGAAACAGGGGGGGTGGATTTTTTGACGCAGGCATCCCGACGACCTACGTGTGTACTCGGATCACTACATCTGGTGGCGTTGGCGCGCGAGGTTTTGAATTTGCCCAGGGAGGCGGATAGTTTTGGGGAGGATGTGATTTTAGAGAGTTTGCGGTGTCTTGAAATCGCGTGTCGCAATTTGGGCGTCGGGTATGAGGCGGTGTCGGCAGATGGCAATGTGATTCGGGTGGAGAGGGACGGAAAACCGCTGTATTTTTTGCGAAATAAACATCCGTTTAACGATTATGTTTCTGGAAAATTGGCCGAGGACAAAGGGTATCAATACGAGTTGTTTGGTCGGGCGAATATCACCGTGCCCAGGACGATGACGGTGTTTAATCCTCTATCTGACCGGCGGTTTGATCGGTATAAGACGCATGCTTCTGTCGCAGATATTGTGAGCGATGTCGTGCAACACATGTCGTTTCCCGTTGTGCTGAAACGCAATCACGGGTCTATGGCACAGGGTGTGTATTTGGAGACGAATGCAGGGGATTTACAATCGCGTTTGCAAGAATTGTGTGAGGAAAGCAGCCGATTTGACAATGTGTTGTTGATCCAGGCTTATGTTGAGGGGCCTGAGTATCGCATTGTGGGCAGCGAGGATGCGTTGTTGCTCGCATATGAAAAGCAAAATGATTCGGATATTGAGGGAGAGGACATCAATCCCCTGCATCGGGCGGGGGGCAGGGCGGTTGCGGTTGTGGATGAGGGATTATTGGAGGATTTTCGCGCGTTGACACAGGCGTTAAATCGGGTGTTGGATTTGGGCTTTTACGCGGTTGATTTGATCGCGGGGTCCGATGGGTTTTTTGTTTTGGAAGTGAATCCCAATCCTATATGTCACTTTTACAATGCGGATAATGGACGAGGCGATTTTGTGCAAATTTATCAGTATCTGGTACAGAAATATTTGCTGGGCGAGTAGGGGGCGGGTTTATATCTCAACGGGAATCATTTTGTGCGTTTGAGGCTGATATACCATGCCGGTGAGCAATTTTTCAAGTGTGTTGGTGACGCGGAAGACAACGCGATTTTTGCCTTGTTTGAGATAGGATGTTTTGCCAGTCCAGCTATAGGGAGCCCAGGCGCGCACACCCAGAGACTGACCGTTGATGGCTATTTCGACGATGTCGGCGAGGTTTTGTTCGAGGTCGATTTTGAAACGCGCGGTCGTGGGCAGGGTTTTGAAATCGATGTCTCGGGTGTATGACACGGTGCCAGCATAGAAGGGTAGTCCCTGCGCTTTGAGGTCAAAAATTGGACCGTTATCTTGAAGGGGTGCGAGCCTGGGGTAGATGTTTCGCCAGGATTTGAGATGAAAACGTCCAAAGAGATACAGGGCATCGACGAGGCCATCGCCCGAGCTGTTGAGTTCCACGCGGATGGCGATCACATTTTTGCCCTTGTTTATGTGTTGTCCTACAGAACACGTCGCGTTGGCGTGATCGAATCGGAAGGTGGGACGAAAAGCATTGCTCGGCAATTTGAAACCGTTGATGTAGATTTGATACTCCCCTTGAATAGCACTTCGATCCATGACCAGGGATAGTTTACTGGGGACGATATCAGAGACAAAGGTTGTTCGGTACCAACAAATCGTTTTCTCTTTTAAGTCGTCAAAAGGTTTCAGCCGCGTTTCGGGCCACCTGCTATCGCTATAAGTTGGTTGATGCCAGTCCTGTCGCACGCCTGTGTTAGACGGATCGACTTTCATTTTAAATTTGTCCAGGCGCAGGGCATTATCATCTTCTGTATCGACTTTCCAGGGACCTGTGAGATCGAGTTTGAGTGTTTCTATCAACGGCTCTTCTTTTTCTTTTTCTTCAGCGCCTGTTACGATCATGTGTGATTGCAGCCGATCAAAGGAGAGGTTGATGCGGGTCATTTCTCCGGCAGCTTCGACCGCAAGCGGTGTGCGTTTGCCTGTTTCTAAATCCCATTTTTCTATCTGTCCATCGGAGGCGGACAGATAAATTTGTGTTGCAATGGGCGAATTTTCCCGATTAGCAAAGAAGAATATGTGATGTTTTTCATCTGTGCGGTGATGATATTGTATTGCGTCGGCGCTTTTTCCGTCTGACATGATATATACACGCCGGGGCAGAATTTCGTCGAGCAGGCGTTCCAGCATATATGTCGCCTGATTTTTTTCTACAGTACCCCCCGTGCGGATAAACATGAAGTTGTCTCGACTCAGCAGATGGACGCCCGATTCGTGGCCGGTATAATCGCGAATCATTCGCCCGGAATCCATGTCGGTCAATCGCGAAAATCCCTCGACGACCGATGCGCCCTCTTGAATATCTTCAATGGGCAATAACCCCATGGCGATGACGAGACCGCCTGCATTGATAAATGCGCGTAGCTTATCAAATGCTTCGCGTTCCAGATTGGTGATGGGGGGAATGATCAAGACTTTGTAGCGCGTTTTGCCAATCTGTAATTGGCGGTCGATGATTTCTGCCCGGGCGAGAAGGGTCGGGTCAAGGCTTTGAAATGGTCGCTGCATCTGATACAGAGCACGGGCAATACATGCCCAGTCGGCAACGAGGTGATTGGTCAGTGTTTCTTCGTCGGGATCATAGCCGACATAAGACCAGTTGTGAAACGGGTGTGCGAGATGTGACCACAGGCTGGTGACGGGGTCGAGGAGTGCAATATCGGCTACTTGCTGTCCCTGGCTTAAGAGATGTGCAAGTCGCCCCGCGTAGTCAGATAGCAGGCGGAAGTGTTTCCAGTAGGGATTTTGATGAAATAGAGATGTGGCGTGTTTGCGCAATCCGTCGAGTGTGTAGTAGAGAGCGTGGGGCGCAAAGAAATTGGTTCCGTGGGTGCCAAGGGTATCGAGCTGTGCTTTCATATCTTGCAGCGTGGTAGCCCAGCCCGTGTTTTGGAAACAGGTATTGAGTATGCGGGAAGTGCTTGTTTGCGCGGCGAGTGCTGTTGCAAATTCTGGGCTGTGGCGATATGATACGACGTATTCTTTGGTGCGCTCAACGTCGATACTACCACCTGTACCAGGTATGGGTATGGAAGAGCGATGGGCATTGCGAAACGGGGTTATATCGCTCGCATAATTGAGGTCGTGCTCTTTGCACCAGTCGGCACTGCGCGCGCTGTCGTGTCGCTGTTGTAGTTCGCCCAGGGTTTGGAAATAGTCGTAGCGAATGCGGCTCGTGTTGGGACCAAAGTAGGTTATGAGGGCAGGCAAGCAAGGGAGGAGATTGTAGCCATTGCGCGTTTTAAAGTATTCGGGCAATACGGGTGACCAGGGCAGGCGATCGTTGGGGAAATGCGTTTCAGCGGTTAAAATGCCCTTTAAGGTTTTGCCCTGATAAGCGGAAAAGTGCTCGATGTAGGGTTGTTGAATGGTCTGGTGCAGGGTGCGGACAGACTCTGGATTGAACCGATCGAGGTGTGAGCCAGGACAATCGCTGGTTGCCGAGGGTTCTTGCAAAAAAACGAGCACGCGCCAACGTCCGGCAGGAGCTTTCCAGTACAGTCGTCGGGTGGGATTAAAAGATACATAAGTATAGGGTTGGCAGGCGGTCAAAGCGTTGTTGCTGCGCAGTTTTTGGTGTTGATGATTGACCCCCAGATAAGCACTGATATCTTGTTTGTCTTCCCACAGACAGCGGTCTCTTCGCAAGGGAACGGCAAGTGCTTGTAATACGGGTGCCCAGGGTAGGGTGAGGTCAACTTGTTGCCCGCCCTGTACAACGGTTTCGCGAAAGGTGAGTTGTTGTGCGACGAATTGGGGATGGTTTAAGGTGATTTGGGTTGATCCAATACCGCCTGGATAGCGGTATTCGTCGTGGATCCAGACATGGAGGCCACATTCTTCTGCTGTTTCGAGTGCCAATTTTACGCGATCGAACCAGATGTACGACAAATAAGGCGTTTTTAGCCCAGGACCTGTTGATAGGCAAAATCCACCAAGCCCTTTTTCGCTCATTTCGCGAATTTGACGAACGAGTTCGTTTTCTTCTATGATGCCGTTCCATATCCAAAATGGAACGAGGCGGTCAGCAGCAGGGGGGGTGATGAAATTTTTGGGGTTCATATTAGTTGACGTCAGCACAAGTCTGACAAATATATGTTACGATCCGGCCTTGTGGGCGGATACGGATGAGTTTAATCTCGCCTTCTCGCTGTTTGCACTGCGCGCACGGACGGTCTAATTTGGGGGCGGTAAGGGCCGCGCAGGTATCACAGCGATAGAGGACGCGCTTTATGCCGTTTTCGATATGCGTTTGCGCTTTTGTTGCCGGAACTTTGCCACATTGTTCGCAAATCAATGGCGTAACCTCGGGTTTTGAGATGCCTGCGCTTCGTTTGTTTATAACCCCGAAAAATTTAATGCCTGAATAGAAAAAGTCAAGGTATTTTATTAAATTATTGTTTTTTTATGATTTATGAGAAAGGTTATGAACTGTTAAAATACGTACTTGTCAACAGAAAGCCTTATCTTTATACTATCGAGGTATTATGAAAGAGCAAATTTACGGTCTTGTGCTGGCTGCGGGTATGGCGCGGCGCATGGGGTCAACCAAACAGTTGTTGCCTTTTGGCGATAGAACGATTCTTCAAACGGTGGTCGATACACTACACGGTGCTGATCTGGCTGGTATTGCGGTGGTTTTGGGACACGATGCAGATGCTGTGAGGAAGAGTTTGCGCGGTCGGCCCGTGCTGTGTTGTGTGAATGACGCCTACCGCGAGGGGATGTTTTCCAGTGTTCTTTGCGGCCTCCGCCATTTGCCTGTGGATGCAGATGCTGTGCTTATCGCTCTTGGCGATCAGCCTCAGATTGAATTGCGCGTTGTTCAGGCTGTGGTGCAGGCATACCGCGAAGGCGACCGGGGTATTGTGATTCCCATATCGGATGGCAAGCGCGGGCATCCGGTGCTGATCAATTTGTCGCGTTACCGGGGCGAGATTTTGGTGCTCTCAGGAGATGAGGGTCTCAAGCCGGTTATGCGCGGATACCCGCACGACACGCTGGAGGTGCCAGTAGATGACGAGGGAATTTTGCGGGATCTGGATACGCCAGAAGATTATCGATCTGAGATTAAAAGGCGTGAGAGGGCCTCACACAAAGACACGAAGACACAAAGACATAAAGATACAAGACGTTAAAGGTACTCGTCACCGCGGCATGTTTAAAGCCGCGATCCAGGAGGTTTTGCTGACTACGGAGAATAGCAGATGCTATCAAAAGATGTCGAGAGGGCAATAAAAAAAGGGCAGGTGATTCCCGCACATCCGCTGGCTCTGACTGCTCAGCGGATGTTGGATGATCGGCGGCAGCAGGCGTTGTCGCGCTATTATATTGCTGCTGGTGCGGGCGGATTGGCCGTGGGTGTGCATACGACGCAATTTGAAATTCGCGATCCCGAATGGGATTTGTATCGGCCCGTTTTGGAGTTGGCAGCGTGTGTGATGGATGCCGATGCGCCGGCTGATTTTATCCGCGTGGCAGGCATTGTGGGCAATACGCGACAGGCGGTGTCAGAAGCAGAAATAGCGCGTGATTGCGGTTATCAGATCGGGTTGGTGAGTTTGCGCGCTTTTGCCAATGCGGGTGTCGATGCGATGGTTGCACACTGCCGTGCCGTGGCCGATGTGATTCCGGTGATGGGGTTTTATCTGCAACCGGCTGTGGGAGGGTGTGTATTGCCGTTTGATTTTTGGCGGCGTTTTGCAGAGATTGAGTCTGTGGTGGGGATTAAGATCGCGCCTTTTAATCGGTATCAGACGCTGGATGTGATTCGCGGGGTTGTGGCGGCGGGACGGGTAGAGGATATTGCGCTTTATACGGGGAATGACGACAATATTGTGATGGATTTGTTGACGACGCACCGGTTTGTGTGCGATGGCGCGTGTGTGGATGTGCGTATTGTGGGTGGGCTTTTGGGGCACTGGGCGGTGTGGACAAAGAGGGCGGTGGAAATATTGAGGAAGTGTCACAAAATAGCCCAATTGGGTGCTGTGCCGCAGGAAATGCTTACGCGGGCGATTGAGGTGACAGATTGCAATGCGGCGTTTTTTGATGTGCCCAATGCGTTTCACGGGTGTATTGCCGGTGTTCACGAGGTGTTGCGAAGGCAGGGGCTTCTCGAGGGTATCTGGTGTCTAAATCCCGAGGAGGGTCTGTCACCGGGACAGGCAGAGGAGATCGATCGCGTGTATGCTGCTTATCCGCATTTGAATGACGACGTGTTTGTGGCGGAACATCTGGATGCGTGGTTGCGGTGAGGTGAGGGATGAATTTTGTTGACTTGCAAAGTGTCGCTGTGCATGATGAGTGGGCTGGGAATAAATATGGAAGTTCGATGATGATCATTTTTAACTGATTGAAGGAGGTTTGCCGTGAAGATGCATATTGGTGGTCAATGGGTGGATAAGTCCGAGAAGATCGATGTGATCAATCCATTTGACAATTCGGTGGTGGATACGGTGCCCAAAGGCGATGCAGCAGATGCAGAGGTGGCGATTGCGACAGCCGTGCGAGGGGCCAAGGCTATGGCGGCTTTGACGGCTTATGAGCGGTATGAAATTTTGCATCGGGCTGTGAATTTGATGCATGAACGGGTTGAGGATTTGGGGCGTACGATTACGCTGGAAGAGGGCAAGGTTCTGGCTGAGGGCATCGGCGAGGCCGGGCGGGCGATTGAGACGATGACGCTGGCTGCGGAGGAGTCCAAGCGGTTGTACGGTGAGACTATTCCGCTGGATGGTGGTTCGGGGGTGCGCGATCAGTTTGGTTTTACCCTGCGCGTGCCGTGTGGGGTGGTGCTGGCGATTACGCCGTTTAATTTTCCTCTGAATCTGGTGTGTCACAAGGTGGGGCCTGCGCTGGCTGCGGGCAATGCGGTGATTGTGAAGCCGGCGACGGATACGCCGCTTTCGGCGCTGAAGCTGGTGGAGATTTTGGTGGAGGCCGGTGTGCCTGCCGAGGCGGTGCAGTGTATTACGGGTCCGGGGGGCGATTTGGGCCATGCGCTGTGTTCGGATAGCCGCGTGCGCAAGATCAGTTTTACGGGTAGCCGCGATGTGGGCGAGACGATTTGCAACGTGGCGGGGTTGAAGAAGGTGACGATGGAGTTGGGTTCTAATGCGCCTTTGATTGTGATGCCCGATGCGGATCTGGATCAGGTGGCTGCTGCGACGGCAGCATCGGGTTTTGCCAATGCGGGGCAGGTGTGCATTTCAGCGCAGCGGGTGATTGTAAATGATGCGGTCTATGGCGATTTTATCGATGCGTTGACGCCAAAGGTCGAGGCACTGACGACGGGCAATCCCATTGCTGATGGCGTGGCGATGGGGCCGATGGTGAGAGAGCGCGATGCCGAGCGCGTGCAGGCGTGGATTCAGGATGCGGTGGGTGCAGGCGCGCGTCTGGTGACGGGCGGCGAGCGCGATGGTGCGATTTATCAGCCGACGATTCTCGCCGATGTGGATCCGAGTATGAAAATTTCGTGCGATGAGTTGTTTGGGCCTGCGGTGGGTATTACGCGGTTTGACGATATTGACGCGGCTATTGCGATGGCGAATGATACGAATTACGGTTTGAGTGCTGCGTTGTTTACCGAGAATATCCACTGGGCGATGCGGTTTGCGCGAGAGGTTCATTCGGGCAATATCCACGTCAACTGGGGTACGCAGTGGCGCGCGGATTTGATGCCCTACGGCGGGCTGAAAGATAGTGGGATGGGCAAGGAGGGTCCGAAGTACGCGGTGGAGGAGATGACAGAGACGAAGATGGTGGTGTTTCATTAAGCCATCTATAAGATGCGAAAAAACGGCTCCTCGATTGAGGAGCCGTTTTTTTTTACCAGTTTTCGACTGGTCCAGCATAGGGCGCGTGTTCGAATCGGCAGGGTGATTCCACGAGGCGCGGGTCGTTTTGTTCGCGCAGGATTTGCATGAGTGCGGTGGAGAGTTCTTTGCGGATGGGGTCGTATTCGGGATCGTCGGCGATGTTGTTCATGTAGTGCGGGTCAACGCGCAGGTCGTAGAGTTCTTCCTGGGGACGTTTGCCAAAGCCGATTTCGAATAGTTCCTGTACGTCTTGTTCTGCGCGGTGGTGGATCATATAGGATTTTGTGGGGCTGGCATCCATGTCGGGATAGGCGATGAAGGTTTTCCCTGTCAGGTCTTCGGCAGAAGGGGCTTCTGCATGCAGGTCGTCGAGTCCTTGAGGATCGCCCATGGGCCAGCGGTCGGGTGCAAAGTTGTGGATGTAGAGAAAGTCGCCGGTGCGGATGGCGCGTTGCGGATAGGGTAGTTGGCCTTCTCTTGCGGTGCCAACGTGCCGTTCTCGGCCGGTGATGACAAAGGTGCGGTCGGGATCGACAAGGCCGCTCTGGTCGCTTTTGAGGACGGGGAGCAGGCTTTTGCCGGTCATGGTATCGGGGATGTCTGCGCCTGCGGCTTCGAGGAATGTGGGGGCGAGGTCCATGAGGTTGACGAAGTCTTCAACGGTGCGTCCTGCGGGGATGTTGTTGGGCCAGCGCGCGGCAAGGGTGACTTCACAGCCGATGTCGTAGAGGTTGCATTTGCCGCGGGGAAAGCCCGGTATGCCGTGGTCGCCGCTGACGACGATGAGGGTGTTGTCGAGTTCGCCGATTTCTTCGAGGTGCTGGATCAAGACGCCCAGGCCAGCGTCAACGGCCTGACATTCGCCCAGGTAGTCGCATACGTCTTCGCGGATGTCGTGTACATCGGGCAGGAAGTCGGGTAAGCGGCCTTTGAGGTCGTCGGGTTCCAGACCCCACACAGCTTTGCCCGAGCCGCGTTCCCAGGAGCGGTGGGTGTTGGTGGGTCCCCACCAGTAGCAGAAGGGTGTGTTCTGGGGACGGGCGTCAAGGAATGAAGTGAAGTTGTCGCGGGTTTCGTTCAAGAGTGCTTGTTTGGCGCCTTCAACGCCCAATTCGTCGGCGTTTTTGGTTACCCAGTGGGAGAATCTCCGGTAGTTGTTGCCGGCGGTTTCGTAGCGGTTTCGGTCGGCGCCATAAGGGGCATTGGCGGCTTTTCCGGGTGACCAGACTTTGTAGGTGTAGCCGATGTGGTATCCCGCTTTTTCGAGTTCGAGGGGGTAGGTGGGGATGCTTTCGTCCCATATCGCGCCTTGCAAGATGGCGCCGAGGCCGGTTTGCCAGAAGTATTGTCCAGAGAGGATGGAGCTTCGGCAGGGGGTGCAACTCGGCGCGGGTACAAAGGCGTTGGTGAATAATGCGCCTTCGCGGGCGATGCGGTCAAAGTTGGGGGTGTCGATGAGTTGGTTGAGGGAGTTGGGGCCTTCAATGCGCTGATACGCGCTGGCGTAACGCCCCCAGTCGTCGGCAAAAGCAAAGAGGATGTTGGGTTGCATGGGTTCTCCATTTTTGGTGTGGATGTTGAAAGCCTATTCCGGTGTGGTGTATTTTGCCGCGTTTTCACCTGCGATGAGGCCATACGCGAGGCCCATGCACAGGCCGCCTGTGTAGCCCCGGGTGTAGATGCCGCCACAATCGGCACCGGCTGCGTAGAGGCCCGGGATGGGCTGGTCGTTTTTGTCCAGGACTTGCGCCTGGGCATTGACTTTGGCACCGCCATAAGTAAAGGTGATGCCGGGCAGTGTGCGGATGGCGTAATAGGGCGGTGTGTTGAGGGGGATGAGGCCGCCGGTTTTTGGTACTGAGAGGGTTTTTCCGTTGCCGGTGGCGCATGCGGTGGTGTATTCGGCCATTGTTTTTTCGAATGTGTGGGTGGGGATGTGCCAGCGGTTGGTCAATGCGCGGGTGAGTTCTTCAAGGGAGGCTGTTTCGAGGACTTCGCCGCCTGCTTCGCGGATGTTTTTGACGCGGTCGTTGTCCGGCGTGGGCCATTGGGAGAGTGCGTTCTGGTTGTCGCGGATGTGCTGGTCAAAGATGAGTATGGCGGTGGCCCGGGGTTGTTGGACGAGGGTGTGGCAGGTGACTTCGTCGCCTAAATATTCGTCGTCGAATCGCTCGCCTTTGAGGTTGATCAAGATGGCGTATTCGCTGAAGTCGGGTTTGACTTTGAGGAAGTTGTGCAGGCCGACTTGTGCGGGCGGTGCGGGGAGGAGGTGACCGTAGAAGCGGTTTAATGGTCCTGTGGGTTGCGCCCCTGCTGCAAGTGCGCTTTGAAATCCGCCGCCGGTGTTTTGGGGTACGCCGCGGACGATCATGTGATCGGATTCTGTGCCGAAATACTGCGCGCGCAATTTGGGGTTGGCCTGATATCCGCCGGTTGATAGGATGACGGATTGGGCTGTTATTTCTGATCGTGTGGTTTGTACGCCTGTGACGGGTTTGCCGTTGCCGCCGATGAGGCCGGTCAGGCTGGTGTGTGTGAGGATGGTGCCGCCCCTGTGTTGGAACTGATAGCAGAGGATTTCCATTGCGGTGCGGGCGTCGGGTGTGAATTGGTAAATGGTGCGTTGAAATTTGTACGGTTTGTCTTCGCGCGCTTGCAGAGATACGCCCTGTTTGCGGAGCCATTCGATACCTGTGTAGAAGTGGTCGATCAAGGCGGTACCGAGTTCTGTATCGCCATTGGGCTGCACTTTGAGCCATTCGTCTATGTTTGAAGCACACCAGATTGTGCCGCCCGATGCAGCCGCGGATCCGCCGATTGTTTCGGCTTTTTCGACGATGGCAACCGATGCGCCTTTTTCCCGAGCACGCAGCGCCGCACACAATCCGCCTATGCCTGCTCCGGCTACTATGACGTCGTAATGGTCAGACATCGTGTTTCTCCTGTGAATATCAGGACGCATCCTAATACAGTTTATTCCCGCTGTCAAGGCAAAGAAAAAAGGAGGTGATGTTACATCACCTCCTTGAGTGCAGAGATCAATGGGTTTGCATCAATGGCAAGCTCAAGTCGCGGCATTCCCTTGCCTCAAATTCTCTCGGAATATTTCAAAGTCTTTGAGAATTTCACCCTCAGTCAAATTTTTTTCTTGTAATTTTTTTCTTATTTTTTTACCTCTTTTTTCTGCTCTTTGACGGCGCAGTTCTAAAAGATGATGGTCAATGGCATGTTCCAAACCTTGCGCGATGGTTTCATACCCTCCAGCTTGACATAGTTTGCCGAGTTTTTCCAAAATCTCATTGGATAATTGGATCATTTCCATTAATAATTCCTCATTGTCTCATGCGTATGAAACTTCAACTGACCGGATTTTTTCGTTCAAGAATATCCTGCATATCCTCATAAATCGGAGATTCCTTAGAGACTGTTTTAAAACTCATTTTGCCCCTTCTCAGCGATGCGCTATTGCCCTGTCATTCTGAGCGGAGCGCAG
>JAGWBW010000042.1:0-8877 GCA_021295695.1 Candidatus Latescibacterota bacterium | reverse complement strand
TGCTTCGGCTACGCTCAGCATGACAAAACGCCGGACATGCGTAACATCAGGTATTAATTTTAAAACAGCTTCTAAGGAACGATTTGACCTTCATCTTTCTCATCAGCGTGCATAGGCGATGTAGGGGATTTGGATTGTTGTCTCCCTGATGCCAAAGATCATCTATAAGCTGATAGAATGAGAAAGATGGGGCCTGGCATGATTCTAATGGTTTTTGTTCTTTTGCGAAGGCGTCTTTCATTGACACATCCTTACCATAAATAAAAAAAGCCTCGTAAACACACGAGGCTTTTTGATTTTTGGCTACAAATTAATGATGACTCATCTTCCCACCGGTTGCCCCAGGATCCAGTGCATCTTTGCAGACCTTTTTTCCCAAGCTAAAAGATCATCAAGTGCCTGCTTCTCTTGAGGAGACAACTTAAAATCTTCAGGTTTGGGAGCATTGATAAACAGGGCTTCCAGATCCTGCTGTGTAACTGGTTTATTCCGAGGCTGACTTTGGGGCATTATTTTTCTCCTGTTATGATGAACAAGAAAACCACTTTGTCAAGAAAAAATAAGCATATTTGAAAAAAAAAGTATAAAATTTTTGATCACGTTAGGTCTGGGCGGGGACTGAAAGCTGACCGCTAATTAAAAAATGGGCTTACGCCATCCCGACGTAAGCCCTTGTGTTTGTATGGTGCCGAAGGTGGGACTCGAACCCACACGGCCTTGCGGCCACTGGATTTTGAGTCCAGCGCGTCTACCAGTTCCACCACTTCGGCACCCTGATCAACAATATCCCAAACGCGGGATGGTGTGTCAAGGGTTTTTGAAGTAATCAGTTTCAGCGCGTGGGGGTCCGATGATTTCGTTGTAGATGATGGCTTTGCGGATGGTGTCGGGTTCAAAATCGAGTTTTATGCGGCGTTTTTTGCGTTTGGAAAGAAGGGGTGTTCGCGTTTCAGATGCGCGTGTAAATGGGGTTTTGCCTTCGATGTAAGATGATTCGTCAGAGACCGGGCGTTTGCCCTCAACTTCCTGAAATTCTGGTCCGGTGTCTGTTTCGGAGACCGGGCGTTTGCCCTCAATTTCTCGAAATTCTGGTCCGGTGTCTGCTTCGGAAACGGGACGCTTGCCCTGTACCTCTTGGAACTCTGGTTTGGGTTCTGGTTCTGGAGATCCGAAGAGCAGGTCCCATTCAGAGAGGTCGATCTCCGCTTCTTTAAAGGGATCGTCGGCACCACCCACATCGCGGGACGGGTGCCTGCGTTGGAGTTTGGATTCGTCGGGCGTTCCGCGTAGCTTTTTCATAAGCGACGAGACAAGGCCGAAGAGGAGAAACACGATTATCGGTACAATTACTTCCAGTTCCATGATGTAGAGCCTTTTGTTAGCGATCAGCAAATCATGTGCTGTAAATGAAAGCCGTCATCGCGGCAGGGTTTAAGCCGCGATCCAGAAGGTTTTGCCTTTCCTCTGCGTTCCTCTGCGTCCATCTGCGTCCATCTGCGGATCACACGTCTTTAATTATTGTCTTCTTCTTCTTCGGTTTCACCGGCGATGCCTTCGCGCATTTGTGTGTCGGCTTCGATGTTGCGCATGCGGTAGTAGTCCATGATGCCCATGTTGCCACTGCGGAATGCGTCGGCCATTGCGAGGGGTACTTCGGCTTCGGCTTCGACGACGCGCGCGCGCATTTCCTCAACGCGGGCTGCCATTTCTTGTTCTTGTGCAACGGCCATTGCTCTGCGTTCTTCGGCGCGCGCTTGTGCGATGTTTTTGTCGGCTTCAGCCTGGTCTGTCTGGAGTTTTGCACCGATGTTGTCGCCCACATCCACGTCGGCGATGTCGATGGAGAGGATTTCGTAGGCGGTGCCCGAGTCGAGGCCCTTATCGAGTACGGTTTTGGAGATCATGTCGGGATTTTCGAGTACGTCTTTGTGGGTTTCTGCGGAGCCGATGGTGGTGACGATGCCTTCGCCCACGCGGGCCATGATGGTTTCTTCACCTGCGCCACCGACCAGGCGTTCTATGTTGGCGCGAACGGTGACGCGAGAGGTGGCTTTGACCTGTATGCCGTCTTTGGCTACGGCGGTGACCATGGGAGTGGAGATGACTTTGGGGTTGACGCTGACTTGCACGGCTTCGAGTACGTCGCGTCCGGCAAGGTCGATGGCGGCGGCGCGTTCGCCGGTTAGTCCAATGCCGGCTTTGTCTGCGGCGATGAGTGCGTTGACGACGTTTTCGACATGACCGCCAGCGAGGTAGTGGGCTTCGAGAAATGCGGTGGGTATGTCGAGGCCCGCTTTGGTTGCGTTGATTTGCGAGCCGAGGATGATGCGCGGGGGGACGCGACGCAGGCGCATGCCAATGAGTTCGCCAATGCCGATGCGCACGCGCGCGGCAAGGGCGGAGATCCAGAGGCCAACGGGGATAAAGTAGAAAAAGAGGGATAGTAGCAGAATAGCGCCTACAACAATGAGGAGAAGAAAAATGGCGTCCATGAAAAGCTCCTTAAAAAATGGTCGGTCTTATGTGTCTTCTGTTTTTCGCACAATGACGCGACTGCCTTCGATTTCGATGATTGTAACGGGTGTGTCTTTGGTTAAGTATTCGCCTTCGGTCGATACGCTGATGCGGCGACCGTCAAATACGCCGGTGCCGCCGGGGCGCAGGTCTGTGAATGCGGTGCCGGAGGCACCCAGGAGGTCGCTGTAGGGTGCCGCAACATATCCTTCAGAGGCTTTTTCTTCGGTGTGGAGTACGAGGCGGTTCCATATTCGGGAGTTGGGCAGGGAACGCAAAATGAGAATGGCAAGGGCACCGGTTAGAATGAAAGATAAGAGCAAGGGGGTGAGTGCGGCGTTGATGTCGTTCCAGGTCCAGAGGTCATAGCGACCCATGAGGCTTAAGAACAGGCTGGTTAAGATCAGGATTGCGCCGGGAATGGCGAGCAGGCCAAAACCCATGACAAAGAACAGGTCGATGAGGATGAGCGCGATGCCGATAAAGAAGATGAGGATTTCAGACCAGTCGGCGAGGTTGACGAGCAGGTGGCTGCCGAAAAAGAGTCCCAGGCAGATTAAGCCGATGGTGCCGCCAATGCCCCAGCCCGGGCTTTGGATCTCGAAGATCAGGCCCAGAAATCCCAGGGTCATGAGTAGCGACGCCAAATAGGGGTGGGTGAGATATCGCACGGCTTGTTCGGCCCAGGTGGTTGATTGGTGAATGATGTTGGCCTGTACGAGGTCGTAGTGTTTGAGTACGGCGACGAGTTTTTCCGATTCGTTTTTTTCGGCGATTTTGTGGTCGGCGATGCCTTGTTCAACGGCTTCTTCAGTGGTGAGGGTGAGGAGTTTGCCTTTGGGGGCGAGGTCCTCGATATCGACGTCTTCATCGACCATGGCTTCGGCCAGTTTGGAGGAGCGTCCGGTTTTTTCGGCTGTGGCTTTCATTTCGTTGCGGAAGTACGAGATGATTTTTTCGCTGGCTTTGTTGCCTTGCATATCGACGGCTGTGGCCGCGCCAATGGTGCCGCCTTCGACCATGATGATGTGGTCGGTCGATAGAGAGATGAGGGCGCCTGCAGAGATTGCGCGGGGGTTGATAAAGGCGATGGTTTTGACGTCGCTGTAGAGTATGGCGTCCCGGATGGTGAGCGCGGCATCGAGGGCACCGCCGGGGGTGTCGATTTCGAATATGACGGCTTTGACGCCTGCGTCTTCTGCGTCGTGCATGACGCGCGTGACAAAAGCAGCAACGCCGCCTTCAATGGTGCCGTTGATTTTGGCGACGTGTACTTCTTCTGCCCGGGTGGGCAAACCGAGTCCGAGAATGAGTACGAGAAGTGTGAGTACGGGTTTCATCGATAGGATCCTCCACAATATATGTCCATGAATACCTTATATTGAGGTGGTTGTCAATGGTTTTGAGGTTTAATGCACGACTGATTTTCCCAGTGCTTGACACCATAAACGTTTTCCTGTATTTTTCTCACCCTGATATCATGTGGCGGCATAGCTCAGCTGGTAGAGCAGTGGAATCATAATCCATGGGTCGGGGGTTCGAGTCCCTCTGCCGCTACTAATAAATATAAAAAAGCCCGTCAATCGGTGATGATCGACGGGCTTTTGTTTGTACTCGAATCCTTCATTTTCCGATCAGGCATTTGCTACCCTTAAATTTTCTCTTTTGATATATGTCATATTTGACATATATTTCTTTTATGAGTCCTTCTGACAAACCTCTGGTATGGCTTCACGGACAAATCAAAACACCTCCATTTTCTTCAGCGGCGAGAATCGAAGCAGGTTTTCTTCTGCGAAGTCTTCAAGCAGGTGAACTGCTTTCAATGCCTCAAGCCAGACCAATGCCCTCTATTGGAAGGCATTGTTACGAACTGAGAATTCGAGATCAGAATGAGACCTGGCGAATCATCTATCGCATTGATTCGGATGCCATCATCATAGCAGAAGTTTTCAAGAAAAGGACTCGTCAGACGCCCAAAAGAATCATTGATATTTGTAAAAGACGGCTACAACACTACGATTCGATAGGATGACTCATGAATACTGATAAGAAAAAACTTCTCGAGGCTGCCGGATGGCGTGTGGGTTCAACAGACGATTTTCTGGATCTGACAGAAGAAGAAGTCGCTTACATTGACCTCAAAATCACGTTGAGCAAGAAAGTGCGTCAATGTCGCAAGCGAGAAAATTTGACCCAAACACAACTGGCTAAGTGTCTCAAATCCAGTCAATCTCGTGTTGCCAAAATCGAAGCGGGCGATCCCTCTGTTTCTGTAGATCTATTAATTCGATCCCTCTTCGCGCTTGGGGTCACCAAATCTGATCTCGCCAAAATGCTCGTATCGTAATTCTGCACATCAGGTATCGCTGTTTGAATTATTTCTTTTTTTGCGTTTGCGTACGGCTTCGCGCAATACGTATTCTATCTGGCCGTTTAAGCTGTGCAATTCGTCTTGCGCCCAGGCATTGAGGTCTTGCCAGAGTTTGGGGTTGATGCGCAAAAGGATGGATTTTAATAAAAAAGCCCGTCGGTTTTTTCGACGGGCTTTGGTTGTTTTTTCATTTAACCCAGAGGGTTTTTGATAGACCATTAATCCACGGGTTCAAAAATCTCTTTCCCCCCCAGGTAGGGGCGCAGGATTTCGGGGATGGTGACGCTGCCATCCCTATTTTGATTTTGTTCGACGATTGCAGGGATGATGCGGCTGGTCGCCAGGCCCGAGGCGTTGAGGGTGTGTACGAGTTCGTTTTTGCCGGTTTCTGTGCGTTTGAACCGGATGCTGCCGCGTCTTGCCTGATAGTCGCTGGCATTGGATGCGGAGCTGACTTCTTTGTATTCGTTCATGCTGGGGATCCAGACTTCGATATCATAAGTTTTGGCCATGGATGCGCTGACGTCTTTTGCGGCGAGCATGGATACGCGGTGGTGCAGGCCCAGGCCCCGGGTGAGTTGTTCTGCTTTGTTGATGAGTTCTTCAAGCGCGTCTTCAGAGTCTTCGGGGCGGGTGAATTGGAACATTTCGATTTTGTTGAATTGGTGACCGCGAATCATGCCTCTTTCCTGTGCCCGATAGCTGCCTGCTTCTTTGCGATAACAGGGGGTGTAGGAGAAGAATTTTTTGGGCAGGTCGGTTTCGGGTATGATTTCGTCCCGGTAGAAGTTGATCAATGCGGTTTCAGAGGTGGGCAAGAGGAATTGTACTTTGTCGTCGCTGGTTTTGAGGTGGAATACGTCGTCGGCAAATTTGGGGAATTGCCCGGCGGTGAAGCCACAGGCTTCGTTGAGGATGTGCGGGGGCAATACAAATTCGTAGCCGTCGTCAATGTGGCTGTCGATGAAGTAGTTGAGCAAGGCCCATTCGAGACGCGCGCCGTCGCCGATATAGAGCCAGAAGCCCGTCCCACCCATTTTGACGCCGCGTTCGTAGTCGATCAGGCGAAGATGGGTGACGAGATCGACGTGGTCCTGGGGATCAAAGTCGGGTGCGGGTTTTTCGCCATAGGTGCGTACGACCCGGTTGTTTTCTTTGTCTCCGGGCGGTACGTCGTCTGCGGGTATATTGGGGAGGCTTTCGATGAATGTGTGGATGTTTTGCTCGATTTTTGCGAGTTCGGTTTCAATGGTTTTGATGCGGGTCGAGACGTCGCGCATTTCTGTTTGTATCTGGGCGATGTCTCCGCCCGTTTTTTTAATTTGGGGGATTTGGGCGGATACTGCGTTGCGTTTTGCGCGTAGCTGTCCGGCTTCTGCGATGTGCGCGCGGCGTTTTTCATCCCAGGTGAGCAGGTCCGTGAAGTCGATGTCGTCCATGCGTTTTTGCAATGCCCGGGCGACTTGTTCGGGGTTTTTGCGAATGAGGTTGATATCGAGCATGAAGAGGTACTCCTGAAAGGCAGTGGTTAGTGAGAAGCAATCTTAGGGGCGAGGCATGCCTCGCCCCTACTTGTCATAGAGCAAAATGTGCCAATTTGTTCGTCGATATGTGGTCTTTTTGACCATAATGTTCCATTTTGGCACAGGAGTTTTGTGGTTGGGCGTGAGCGTTTTTGAAACAAGTTGTTTGAAATCAGTTAGTTAATAAAATTTTTTAAAAAAACGAGAGAACTGGCACCGAATTTGCTCATGAATAAGGGTAACAAAATACTGTCACCCACAGAAGGAGAACACATGACACGCATCAATCTGGAAAAACGCGACCAAATGGCTTATCATGCACTTTATTATGCCATTCACGGTGATGTTGACCGGTCTGAAAAGATTCGGACCATGCTGCGCTGGGATCACGAGACACGGGAACGGGTTCCCGTTCGTGAATTTTTTCCGGCTTAAATTAGACCTCTTTGCTGTAGTGCGTCTTGCGCTTTTGCAAAGCCGTCTATGGCTTCGCGGTCTCGTCCCCATTCGACGAGTTCTTCCATGCCGTGTTGAAAACTGACACTGGGCTTAAAGCCCAGTGTTTTTTTTATGCGCGAGATGTCGGCAATGCTGTGGCGGGTGTCGCCCTGGCGATAGGTTCCGGTGATGTCGGGCACGAGGTGTTCACTGCCCAGGATATTGGACAGGGTCAGGGCGATGTGTTCAATGGATGTGCCGATTCCGCTGCCGACGTTGAAGGCCTGATAATCTCCTTCGGATTTTTCCATGGCGAGGATGTTGGCCCTTACGATGTCGTGAACGGAGATGAAGTCCCGCGATTGTTTGCCGTCTTCGTAGATGACGGGATGTTTGTTGTTTTTGAGGCGGCTCATAAATATGGCAGTTACACCCGTATAGGGGTTGGAGAGCGATTGCCGGGGTCCGAAGATGTTGAAGTAGCGCAGGGCTACTGAGGGAATTTTGTAGGCGCGGCCGATGTTGAGGACCATGTCTTCTTGATGTGTTTTGGTTTGTGCGTAGATGGTATAAGATAAGCGTTCGGCGTCTTCGGGTATAGGTGCTGGGGGCATGCCCTTTTTGCATCTGGGACACTTGTGTTCCCAGTGGGCATTTTTTAGCTGGTTTTCTGGGCGGAGACCCGGGTGTTGTGTACCGTGGTCTGCACATGTGTAGAGGCCCTCGCCATAGCTGGTTTGCGAGGCTGCGACAATGAGTTTTTCTATGTTGTGATTGTTGTTGACGAGGATGTCGAGTAAGTTCGCGGTGCCACCGGTGTTGACGTCAACGTACTTTTTGATTTCGTATTGGGATTGTCCCACGCCAACGGCGGCGGCTTTGTGGAAGATTATTTCGATGTCTTGAAGGGCTTTTTTTAAGGTGTCGTAATCGCGTACGTCGCCCTGGATAAATTCGGCATGGGGATTGGCATAGTCCGGCAATTTGCGGTTGGGGTGTACCTGTGGATCCAGGTTGTCAAAGATGCGTACGCGGTGCCCGCGTTGGATGAGTTCATCGACGAGGTAGGAGCCTACAAATCCCATGCCGCCGGTGACGAGAATATTTTTGGTAGTCATTTATTTCAGGATTTTTCGAATGTTGAATTTTTCGTTGGGCTGTGGTCCTCGGGTCAGCATGTCGGCGAGCAGGCCCGTGCAGATAAATTGTACGCCGAGTACGGAGAGGAAAACCCCGAGCATGAGCAGGGGGTAGCGGTTTTGAATGGTGCTGGTTTGGAACCAGAGGGATGCGATGTATGCGTTGATGAGCATGCCTGCGATGCCAAATATGAGGCCCACGGTGCCGAAGAGGTGAAGGGGGCGGCCCATGTATTTGCCGATGTACATGACGGTGAGGAGGTCAAAAAAACCTTTGAACAGGCGCCCCCAGCCATATTTGGTTACGCCGTATTGTCGCGGGTGGTGCTGGACGGGAATTTCACCGATGCGGTACCCTTCCATGTGGGCGAGTACGGGGATGTAGCGGTGGAGTTCGCCGAGTACGCGTATGTCTTTTGTGACTTCGCTGCGATAGGCTTTCAGGCCGCAATTAAAGTCGTGTATGTCAATGCCCGATACACGGCCCGTGACCCAGTTGAAAAATTTGGAGGGCAGGGTTTTGCCCAGGGGGTCAAAGCGTTTTTTCTTCCATCCAGAGACGAGGTCATAGCCTTCTTCGATTTTGGATAGGAGGTTGGGGATTTCTGCCGGGTCGTCTTGCAGGTCGGCGTCCATGGTGATGATATATGTGCCGCGTGCGCGTTGAAATCCGGCGGTATAAGCAGCGGCTTTGCCAAAGTTGCGCCGAAATTGGATGACTTTGACTTCGGGATAGGTGTTGTGCAGGTCTTCCAATACGGTGATGGAACCGTCGGTGCTGCCGTCGTCAATGAAGACGACTTCGTAGGTGATGTCCTGGGTAGCGAGCACGCCGCGGATTTGTTCCATGAGCGGGCGCAGGCTTTCTTCTTCGTTGAGCAGGGGTATG
>JAGWBW010000041.1:39122-57415 GCA_021295695.1 Candidatus Latescibacterota bacterium | reverse complement strand
CGCCATTGAGCATCATGGCCTGCCGATCTATTCCAATGTCATTTACCTGCGTCCCAATGCGGGACAAAACGATCTGGGGTATTACGTTCAGGAGCTTCCCGGCTACGAAATTGTGATTCGGTATCGTGTGATCAGACTGATCGAAATAGAAGGCCAGCCCATCCTGAGCACGGGGCATTCGGGTCTGATCCCTTTCACGCCATTGATGAAGCCACCTGAAGGGATGGCATCTGATGCGTGGTTACATCAGTGTATTCACACGGCTCGGATGCGCCCCATTGCTCGGTCACCCAAAGCCGATTATCTCGCTGGGATGGTGGCCTTGAGCGAGTTGGTATATGATTCTGAAACGATTTCTGCTATCATTTTCAAGGAGGGCATCATGGACATCTTGCGCGAATCATCTCTTTTTCAATCCCTTACCCAACAAAGCAGAGCGGAAGCCAGAGAGGAGGGCATTGAGGAGGGCATTGAGCAAGGCGAAAGAAGAAGCACGATCGAAGCTATTCTTGAAGTGCTGGAGATTCGATTTGACATGCCCAAGACACACCCCCTGTCTGCTCGCATTGCTGCCATCGAAAATTTGCAACACCTCAAGCAGTTGCACCGTGCGGCGATACAGGTGCCCAATCTCGAATCATTTCAGCGCGTATTAGATGCGTAACGTGATTTCCCAGGGAATCATGTGCCATCGGCGTCGAGATCGCGAAGTAATTGCTTCACCTCGTCCACTAAGTCCGTATCGTTGGCATTCTGAGCGCAGCGTAGCGGAGTCGAAGGAGCGGGGTATGAAGGCGAGTAAATCGAGCATGACTGCATAGCAGATGCTTCGGCTACGCTCAGCATGACAAAACGCCGGACATCCGTAGCATCAGGTATTAATTTTAAAACAGCTTCTTAGTGATAGTCCACGATCTCTACGTCAACAAATACATTTCTCATCATCTGATAATCATGGCTCAAACGGCCGATACTCGACCAGTGCTGATCGGCCTACGATATCGACAATGCGAATTATCATCTCCGTTCCATCCTCATCCGTCAGTCGCAGGTCTTCACCGGGAAGGAAGTGAACCGGTTGCTGTTCGCCCTGATTAATGGCGATGTTGGAGGCGTAGATATAGGTTCTATCAAGCGTATCGCGTTTGGGGTTCAAACTGCCCTTGAGTCCCGGAAGGGAACCAGTCGCCTCTGGGAAAATGGCCGCACCACCGTCGGGAAGCGGCTTCAATTCAACTGCGAGCGCACCTTCTGAGGGCATCCATTCTTGTTCGCAGTGCGCGGCAAAGCCGTGGGCCGCAACGAACACAGTCATCGGCAAATTAACCGTATGCAGACCAACAACGGCCTCGCCCAGTGTATCCGTCGTAGCCTGCCTCCAGGTCTTGTTCGGAAACAGCACCAGCAATTCAGCATCGGCAAGCGGCTGGTCGCCAGCACGCACGGTAATGAGCACGCGGGCTGGACTCGGCTCAGTAGAGGCCGCCGGTAGTGTGACGCGAAGATCTGCTCCCCCAACCAGATCGAACCGCGGCAAACGCCCGGCGAGTTCGCGTGTTTCTCGCCGAATGATGGGAACGCCATCGCCGCGTCGCTCCATAATAAAAAGCCGACCACCAGCCCCCTGGATACCGCTGGTCGGCATCCGGCCAAAAACCGAGGCAAGCACCTCATTGCGCGTCGCCTGCCGATATTCCAACTCATCTACTGTCAGACGATTGGCTAATGCACCAGGCGACTGGATTTCCACCCGGTCAGCGAACATCGACAGGCGAATCCGGCTACCGCGTATCGAATAGTCGCGATGGGCCACTGCATTGGTAAGAGCTTCAAACAAGGCTTCTGCGCTGTACTGCGGCAAATCCATGCGGGCCGGATCCTTGTAAGCACCGACGCGCATATTACGCACGGCAAATGCGACCGCTTCGGCAATTTGTCGGTTGAGGGGACCGGCAATCGTCTGGGTGTCAAGTTGCCCGGAGGCGCGATCAGTGCCGCGGTAGTGGGTGGCTGTAATGCAGGCGTTGGGCAGCCATTCCTCCGAGGTATGGCTACAAAAGAGAAGACCGGCAACAGTCGCTCGCATCGTACCGTGTTCATCTCGTCCGAGAAGGCCCATTTTTTCCAACGCCGTTTCCGGATCAATCCTGCCTTCCGCGCTCAACAACGGTTTCCACAGGGCTTCGTCCAGCGTACCCAATCCGGTATCGGGCACTGGCTGCTTGTCGAAACAGAGGAACCTCGCCTGTCCCCTCTGCTGCGCCAAACGCAACCGCTCATCGCTCGTCATCCTCCGCTTTGACCCACCTACCCGCACATAACTACCGCCCGGACTATCATGCTGCGCTTCTCCCTGCGGCACTTCAACCAGCAGAAACCGCTTACCATCCAGTTCTCTGTGATAGGTACTAATGCGAACCGCCGGTTTGATAGCATCGGAACTAACCTCAACCAGAACAGCATCCAGCTCGACGACCTGTTCACGCGACAGACCCTGAATCTCACCTTCGTCAGTGACCCCACAGAGCAGCACGCCGCCATTCGCATTGGCAAAAGCCGCGATCTCATCGGCCAGATCATCGCGTCGGGGGCTTGTCGGCCGATTCCCGGAAAACGCGATCTGCTTAAATTCCCATTGGCTGTCCTCACCTAAGCGCAGTTGGCGTGCAATATCCTGGTCGCTATAGTTCATTGGGCACCTCCAAAATCGACACTCGTTTTCGTCATCCTTTACTCCTCGTCACCTGCGGCTCTCTCGGGATCAACACCTGCGGTTGCACAATACGGCGGCGTTGGGGCGTGAGGCGCGCCAGCAACTCTGGTGACGGCTGGTACCCGTGCCGGAAATTCCCCCACGAAGGCCCGTAGCGATACACCGCGATACGCCGCGTCCCCGCATTCACCCGCTTCGCCGACCCGTGTGAAATCCCATCCACAAAAACCAGCGCATCGCCCGCCTTCATAAACACCTCAATCGCGCCCTCTACCCCATCCACAGACCTGTCCTCTCCCATCCTCTGCTCATCGTAATGCGGATGCCTGAAATTCGCCTTGTGACTCCCCGGAATCAACATCGTCCCGCCATCGCCCGGACCAATATCCGTCAGCGCCATCAGCACATTCACCTGCCCGCACATAAACCGCCCCCCGTGATACCGGAACTGATTCCTCGCAATCGGCGGAAACCCGCCCGAATGCAACCCAATCGCCTCGCCCGGCTCGCGAAAATTGGCCAAACACTCATCGATAAACATCGGCCCGTGATGGTGATCAAACGTCCCCTCTGCACCGATAAAAAGCTTCACATGCTCAAACCACGACGGATGATCAATCAGATCTTCAAACGGCTCGCCCGCCTCGTAAATCTGCTGATAATTGATCCCCGACGTCACATCGCCATACGCATGGCCCTGAACATACCCGTACCACTCCCCCGGCTTCAGCGCGGGAATCTCATCCAAACAATCGTTCAACGCCTGAACCTCATCGCCAGTCAGCGCCCCCTCCAGATGCAGGTACCCGCGCAAATCAAACAAATAAACATCGAGATCTGAAACCATTGTCACGCTCCTTGTCAATATTTCTATTCATATCGCAAGTTATGATATACTCTTACACGCTGAAAAGCCATATCATTTTTGCGGGCGGGCACGGGGACCCGCCCCTACAACAACAGGCGGACAGGGCATACGTACGGGCGAGGCATGCCTCGCCCCTACCAACTCAATATTCTTTCTTGCTTCATTTCCATCCACACTATATAATTGGAATAATTGGAAACACAATAAAAATGGACATACAAACATGGAACCACAAAACCCAAAAAACATGCGTGAACGCACGCCTGAGACCATACGCGGTGAAGAAACCGAAGAAGAGCAGATCGTCGAGGAAGAAGAAGAAACGCAACCCCTGCTCGAAGAACGGCTCACCTTGCGAAAACCGCTCGGCTTATTATTTGACCTGGGCGACACCCTCTTGACATACCTCAAATTCGATCCAGAAGCCGGGCATGCAGCCACACTTAAAATCGCCGACAACCCATTGGGTTACACAGTATCGGACATTGCCTCAAACATAAAAGAACTCAACCGAGACCTCATACCCCGCAGGGAAAAAGCACAGGTAGAATTTCACCCCCACATCATCCAGCGCCACGTCTATGAAGCCCTGCACATCACCTTTGACCGCACCCCTGAAGAAGTCGAACGCGTATTCTGGCGCGCGGCAACATCCTGGCAGCCCGAACCGGGCGTAGAATACGTCCTCGAAATATTGCGAAACAAAAACATCCCAATGGGCATCGTCAGCAACGCCGCATTTTGCGGCTGCACATTAATGTGGGAAATCGAACAACAGGGCCTCGCGGACTACTTCCGCTTCCTCATGTCCAGCGCCGACTACTGGGTACGCAAACCCCATCCCCTCCTGTTGGAAACCGCCGCCGCCAAACTCGGGTTTAAACCCGCCGACATATGGTATGTAGGCAACTCGCCGCAATACGACATAGCAGCCGCGCACAACGCCGGCATGGGTGCCATCTGGTACAACCGTCTGGACGACCCCCTCGATGGACCCGACCCCCATGTCGAAATCAAAAGCTGGCGCGAATTTTTAGAACTGGTTGAAGGCTTTTATTTAAAAATATAAAGGAGAGAAACACGATGTCCGATTTTTCAATCGCAGAAGCCGTACACAACGCCTTTCAAAACCACGCCATAGTCGATATACACACCCACCTCTATCCCGCCTCCATGGGCGAACTCTACCTGGCGGGACCCGACGAACTATTAACCTATCACTACCTCAAAGCCGAATGCTCGCGCATGCTACCCGAAGGCGTCGCAGTTGACACATTTAACAACATGCCCACCACAGAACAGGCCGACATGATCTGGCAACAGCTCTTTGTAGGCAACAGCTCGCCAATATCCGAAGCGCAACTGGGCATCGTCACCGTCATGAACCGCCTGGGCTTGAACCCCCGTGCAGAAAACCTGTCCGAATTTCGCGCATTCCACAAATCAAAAACACCCGAAGAATACACCGACATGGTCTTCGAAAACGCAGGCGTCGCCAGTGTCTATATGACCAACGACCCCCTCGACGACACCGAAGGTCCCCTATGGCAACAGGGCATCGACATTGACTCGCGCTTCAGAGCAGTCCTGCGCCTGGACAGCGCGCTCATGAACTGGCCCGCGCCCGCCGACAAACTTCGCGCTATGGGATACAATGTAGAAGACTGCCTATCCGACAAAACCTTTGCGGAACTGCGTCGCTATCTCACCGACTGGGTCCAAAAAATGGACGCCCGATACATGGCCATATCGCTCCCCCCGGACTTCGCATACCCCTCTGAAGACAGCATCACACAAATGATGGGCAACGTCGTATATCCCACGGCCCATGAACTGCAAATCCCCTCGGCAATGATGATCGGCGTCACCCGGCAAGTCAACCCACTCCTCAAAGACGGTGGCGACAGCCTGGGCAAATGGGACATCGCCAACCTCGAACGCATTGCACGCGACTGGCCCGACGTCAACTTCCTCATCACCCTCCTCTCGCGCGAAAACCAGCACGAACTCTGCGTCACGGGCCGAAAATTTCCCAACGTACACCCCTTTGGCTGCTGGTGGTTCTTAAACAACCCCAGCATCATCCGGGAAATAACAGCCGAACGCCTCGAACTCCTCGGCACCAGCTTTGTACCCCAGCACTCCGACGCCCGCATCCTGGACCAACTGCTCTACAAATGGACGCACTCCATCGGCGTCATAGCACCCGTCTTCATCGACAAATACGAATCGCTTTGCGCCGCGGGCTGGCCCCTCACCCCGGCGGACATCCAGCGCGACATCGCCACCATGTTTGGCGGAGGCAAATTGTTGGATTAATAACAACCAAAACCTTCTGGATCGCGGCTAACACCATGCCGCGATGACGGCTCTATTGACAGGGTTGTGGTGTATAAATTGGCAGGGTTGATTGATGCATAAGGTAATAGCCAAAATCTTCTGGATCGCGGCCGCCCTCTTCCTATTATCCGGAACGGGGTTGTGTACGCCGTATAAAATCTATATCTTTATGGGAGAAACCTGTCCGGTCTCGCGGCATTACACCTTAACCCTGAAAAAATTGCACACAGAATACGCATCTGAAAAACTCGAATTCATCGGCATATTCCCCAATCGACTCTCCACGCCAGCCACAATTGCCGCGTTCAAAGAAAAATACGCCTTGCCATTCACTTGCATCGGAGATTCCACCCACACATGGGTGAACCGATTGGGAGCAACGATCACGCCAGAAGTCGTCGTTGCCGACACATCAAACACCGCCATCTATCGGGGTCGCATTGACAACACCTTTGCGGATTTGGGCAAAAGACGCCGCGTCATCACCGAACGCGATCTCGCAAATGTACTGAATTCTCTAAAGGACGAAAAAACCCCAGCATTTCGCCAAACCCAGGCCATTGGTTGCATCATAACCTCATGGCAAAATGCAAAACAGGAATAAAGCCATGCGACCATTATCCCTCTCCATACTCGCGATCCTCCTCGCCTTTGCTTCGCCACGCGCGGAAACCCCCACCTTTGGCAAAGACGTCTCGTCAATCATATACAACAACTGCACATCGTGCCATCGAGACGGTGAAATAGGGCCTATGCCCCTTACAAATTACAGCGAAATCGCGGCATATGCAGACATGATCAAATACGTCACAGAAACCCAATACATGCCCCCGTGGAAACCCGATTACAACTACAGCCAGCACATCGGCGCAAGAACACTCACCAAAACAGAAATCAACACCATCTCAAACTGGGTCAACGCCGGCTTTCCCCAGGGCGACATCGCCCTTGAAGCCCCCATGCCGGAATTTCCAACAGGCTCTGTACTCGGCACACCCGACCTCGTACTCACCATGGCAGAACCCTTTACCATCCGCGGTGACAATGTGGACCAGTACCAGGTCTTTGTCATCCCAACCCACCTCACAGAAGACCGGGAAATCGAAGCCGTTGAATTTCGCCCCGGCAACCGCAGAATCGTTCACCACGCCCTCATCGGCGCAGACATCACGGGCACTGCCCGCCAAAGAGACCTCGAAACCCCGGAAGAATACGGTTACGAATCCTTTGGTGCATTCGGCGCGCCAACCACTGTTGTCCTGCCCGGATATACACCCGGCGCAAAACCCTCGATATATCCCAAAGGCGTTGGACACATACTGCCCAAAAACTCCGATCTATTAATCCAGGTACACTACGCACCCTGGCCCCTTGCAGAATCCGATCAATCCAGCATCAACATATTCTTCAAAAAAGAACCCATCGAAAGAGAAGTGGGCTTTATCAGCTTTGCACCGCTCACCACGGACGGTGAAACACTGAGCAGAATATTCAGAGTCCTGCTCGGAGAGGAACGACACGGCGGCACCCCCGTAGAAAAAATTCGAATCGACAAACTCTTTGTCATCCCGAAAGATCAGATCACAACATTTCGCACAACACTCTTCATCGATCGGGATATCAGCCTCCTGTCCATCTACCCGCACATGCACCTGCTCGGCAAATACTGGGAAGTCTATGCCACGGATCCGCAGGGCAACCGCACCAACCTCCTCCGTATCGAAGACTGGGATTTCAACTGGCAGGGCAATTACACCTTCACCCAATATCAAAAAATAGCTGCGGGATCCCAAATCCACGCCATTACCACCTACGACAACACCACAAATAACCCGGTCAATCCCAATTATCCACCCCGCAACTTGACATGGGGTGACAAAACCACCGATGAGATGCTCTTAGTGGTCATGGAATACATACCCTACCGACAAGGCGACGAAAACATCGCCCTCACCGTTGGCAGGGGCGGCGAAATAAGCATAGACTTCAATGGCAATGGACAACGGGACTTTGCCGACTTCCTCTTATTCATCCAGAACTTTGGCCTGAACCGGGGCGACACCAGCTATCAGCGTCACTTTGACCTCAACGGAGATGGACACATCAACTTTACCGACTTTATCATCTTCGCCAATCAATATGCAGAATAAAAAAAAGCTCCTGAAGATCACATCTCCAGGAGCTTTTACACATCGGGCAACCACGATCGGTTGCCCCCACAACAATGGGCGAGGCATGCCTCGCCCCTACATTGTTTCATCACACTTCTCACTTCCTACTTCACACTTCTCACTTCACCACCCGCGTTGTTTCGCCATCGGACTCCAGCAGGGGTAACCGACCGCTGTGATGGACGCCGGGACCGTACAAAACAGCTTGTTGTTCTGGTGTCAACTCACTGACCCAATCCCCATAGCGTTCCTGGGGCGTGAAATACTTGCCCACAGCGCGCGCCGCTGCGCGAGAAGCATATTTATAAAGCACAGAACGCCGCTCGCCATCGCCGCGCCACGGCAGCGTACCATGCGTCATCGTCTCGGCAAAAAAGAGCACATCACCCGCTTGCATCACAGGTTGATAGACCAGCCCCATATCGTCCTCTACAGAACGCACCTCAGCGGGGGTTGGCTCAGCCGTCTTATGACTCCCCGGCACACAGGCAAACCCGCCATCGCCCTCATTGACATCTGTCAATTGCCACGCCACAGTAATACCGCGACAGAAAATCTTCCCATTCTGCTGGTGATACCACACCGACTGACTAAACGGCTCCCCGCCACCGTGCAACTGATGGCCCTCTGCGCCTTTGAGCGCACTAATCAACAGGGGCCCGTGATCCAGGCGAAACCCCTTGCCGCTAAACTCATTCAAACGGCTCACCACAACCGGATGAACGAGCAACTTCCGAAACGGCTCGCGATAAGGCTCGGGCCAACCCAGCATACCCGTAAGCTCGCGCCTGCCCTCTTTACCCGTAAGCGCGGACGAACCCCGCGCCAGACCCCCATCTTCAATAGACCGCGTCCTGATTTCATCCCCATAGTGATCAATCGCATCATTACAAGTTTTAACCTCATCCGCAGACAGAGCACCCCGCACGACCAGATAACCGCGCAGGTCAAAAAAGTACTTCTCCTCTTCGCTCACTGTATAAAGATTGTTGCCCATGGTAAATCTCTCCTATTGATATCCCTCTATCCGCACGCTTCCATCATCACAGACCTCCAGATACGGCACGCGGCCTTTGTGATTGGAATAAGGACCATACATAACCGACAACTGCTCGGGCGTCATATCCTCGACAATCTCTCGATCCCAATAAATTTCCGGCGGCGACACATCCTGAGAAGGACCGCCCCGCGCACATGTGCGACCCGTGTATTTGAACAAAATGGACCGCCGCGTCGTATCCAATTTCCAGGGCGTTGCGCCGTGAGCTTGCGCGCTATCCATAAAAAAGATGACATCGCCGGCTTCCACCACGGGCTGCTTGATCAAATCCATGTCATCGTCTCCTGTATGCACACCTTTTGGCATCGGAAACATCGCCTTGTGACTCGATGGCACACAGGCAAACCCACCCATCCCCTCTTTGCAATCGTGCAATTGCCACGCCACAGTCACACCACCAACCCACGTCTTGCCATTTTGATGGTGATACGCGACATGCGGCCGATGCGGATCGCCATTTCCGTGCATCGTATGGCCCGCCGTACCCTTATTGCTCACAATAAACATCGGACCGTGATCCAGCCGAAACCCCTTATCGCACATCACATTGAGATACTTCACCAGCACCGGATGCGCCAGCATCTCCCGGAAAGGTTCACAATCCGGTTTTGGAAACTCGAGAACACCGGGCAACATAGGACGCCCCGTACCCGCAAAAACAACCGACTCCCTCGCCGTTGAACCGCCGACCTGAACCCGGTCCCAGTAGCGATCCACAATATCATTCGCCCGCGCAACTTCCTCTTCTGACAACACGCCTTTCACGACGAGGTATCCCGTCAAATCCCAGAAATATCGCTCGCGCGCATTCATAAGGCTTCTCCTTTTGAGACAGGTGAATATTTTTTAACATGAGTATGAATGAACCTAAAATTTCCAAAAGTCAATTTTTTTCGACAGGGCAGGGGAAGGAAAAACAGCTTTTGATTAAAACAAATCCATCTGCACAGGCTCCTCTTCGACCTGTTCTGCGGGCCAGGGCGGCATCTCGCCGACATCTATATCCCCAGACAGCATCTGGTGAAAATGGCGCGCCAAATGCGGCGCGTAAAAATCATCGGGTGCGTGCATAAACACAAAAGGCGTTCGCCCCTCGCGTATCCAATTGGCAACCACCGGCACCCACTCTTTAAGAAGCGGCAAATTCTTCTCAACCTCGGGATGCCCGACAAACCTCACAAAAGGAAAACGCCCCGTTGCGACGAATCGAACGGGGACCTTTGGCTTCTTTCGCTGTGCTTCGCGCCCTGCAACATCATCCGTCTGCGCACTGTGCAACCCCCGCGTATCAAAAACCACGCGATCCACACCCCGGCTTTTGAGCACAGCATTCAACTCATTTTCTGCCTCGGCAAAAAACAAACGGTGCCGAATCTCTACCGCATAAGAAAACATATCGGGTAACGCATCTAAAAACCTGTCCAACGCTGGCAAATCGCGCGGCCCAAAAGACGGAGGCAACTGCAAAAATGACGGACCCACCCGATCCTGTAATACCGTGAGAACATCTACAAACGCAGCCGTCTCCAACTCGGCATTTCGCAACCGCTTAACATGGCTAATCGCACGCGGAAACTTGAGCGCAAAGCAAAAACCCGGCGGCGTATCAGCCAGCCAGCGCAACGCGGCTTTCTCCGAAGGCAAACCGTAAAAAGTCGTATTGCCCTCCACAGTATTAAACACAGAAGCGTACTGTTTCAAAAAATCTTTCTGCGCAACATCGGGCGCAAACAACTCGCCCACCCACGCTTTATTGCCCCAAACTGGACAGCCTAAAAAATAACGTTCAATGCTCATAACCGCCTCTATATAGATCACTTCCCTCCTACCCATAACCCCACAACACACGGCTGATCTTTATCCTCGAACGGATTGATCAAATCGGTATTAAACCCGCCCCAATCACTCACTTTTTTCATCTCTCCACTACTCCGTTCACCTGTCAAAATAGCCATCCAATCCACCGCTATTGGCGTCCCATCTCCCACATCGGATAAATCTATACATGTATCGCCGCCCTCGGGCAAATACACCAGATACGCATCTCCCGCCAGCGCCAGACAAAGACCGCGCTCCACATATTCTCGGACCGCGAACGCCCCGCCCAAACACCTTCTATACCCGGACTAAAACGCACAACCCACTTATCCCCATCAAAAAAACCGGGCAGATTCTCAACCACCTCGCCCAGTTCGTGTGTAAAAGTTGCCGTCACCTCCACCGCAAATGGATTCTTATCACCCAGATCTGCGCTCAATTCAAAATCGCACACCGCATATTGCTGCACTTCTACCATCGGTCAAATCCCCTATTTATAAGACTTAATCACATAATACAACAGCACACCCAGCACAATAACCACAACACCGACCCAGATCAGTGCCCAAAATTGAACATCCATCCGGAAAACCTCCGCCTGCTATTCTCCATCCTCAATCGACACATCCCGTACATCATCTGTCCAATCGACCCAGATATCATCCCCCGGGGGTTCTTCCTGCAGCTGGGGCATATCGTTCAGCTTGAAATCGTACAACACCGCCTTTCGAATCTGCCGCGAAAAATTTTGCGACGCCATATGCCCGATGCGGTGATGCCAAAAAACAATATCGCCGGGTTCGCCATGTGTCTGATATGAATTCTCGTCACAAGATTGAAACTGTTCTCTATGCTTCTCCATCCGGGGCAATGGCTCCCTGAGATAGCGCGTCTGGTAATCGAAGAAAAACGTGCGATGGCTCCTGGGCCACACCGTAAAACCGCCGCCATCTTCGGGAACGTGATCGATATAGCCCACCACGGCAAAATTGAACGCATGGGCATCCACATGCAAATGCCGCGGTTGGCGCGGAACATCGCCATAGGGCAACGTACAATAAATACCGCGCACACCACCGGGTTCGGGAAAATTTCCCTTACCCAGCATCTGTTCCGCAGCCCCCCACACAACTGGATTTTTTGCCAACAACTCGACCATCCAGGGCTCTCTGCCCACCTTGCGGTATTGCCAGCGATAACCGCGCTTGTAATTGCTCTTATCCATTGATTCCTCTTCCGGCTTAATGGGACCGACCCACGAATCCGGATCGTCTTTCTTCAAACTCGGCGGCGGATCGTCCCACAGGCGTTCGCGCGCACGCGCGCACAACTCCGGATCCAGAGCACCCTTCTTCACCAGATAGCCCTCGCGTTTGAAAAAACGGATCTCGTCTTCTGTAAGCGCAGACATGACTCTCTCCTTTTTTTATGCAATTGGTACTGTCTCAATCCAATTATAGGCACTTACCTATCGTGAAAAAAGTATAAAGTGACCTGATACAACAAAAAACCCGACCTCAAATTGAGATCGGGGGAGAACTTCTATAGTCATTTCACTAAACGCTGATCGTATTCAAATTGCTCAGGTCCTCTTATCTTTATTTTTTCAAAATCAGAATGAAGAGGATTGATCAAATAATTTGTCTCTACAGGTACAATAACGCTGGGAACAGCAAGGATCACCGAATCACCGCTATTGAACCAGGCTGTCCCTATATTTCGTGTCGAATCAGGCGCAGGACAATCAGTCCAGTCTGCTGGTAAATGTGATGGTTCTAAACGAAGACACAGATGGTCATCAAATTCTATAGCAATACTTGCGTAAGTCCTCAAAATTTGGGTAGATTCCAGATGAACGAGCAATTCCAATGCTGCTAATGAAAGGGAACCGGCTATATATACTATGGGTATGCCCTTGTGATTCCAGCGCCCGCCGTATCGTCGTGCCCCTTCACCCTTAAAAGCTGAAGTTATGCGATGTGCCTGCACAATCCGCCAGGCTGTCAGCATCATGAAAATACCCCATACTCAATTCGTCCCAGAAGGTCTTCAACTTCTCGAGCACCTAATTCTGTATCTGCATAATCCAGTGGAGAAACGCAACCAAGAGCAGTTAATGGCGTTGCAAACCATTGACGAGCAACTTCCTGTCCTCCCAGAACCTCTACAGCCCGATCATACAGCATACCAATACGCAGCAATCGTTCCGATTCATCGATATGCAACCGTCCCTCTTTTTTTCGAAGTACCAGTGTCTGTACCGCAATTTTAGTCACAGAAGCCAGAGCTTGTTCAGAAATCCCCATAGCATTTTTTAATGCGTCAAATGTCGCTACTGGCAATCCTTTTTTTATTGCTGCAATCATTTCCGGTCGGTTTTGAAAACGCCACCCCGCCGATGTCGCATAAGTCGTCGTCTGTCCTTCTGCGATAACCGAAGCACCATCTGCTGTTCGAAATCCCGTTGATGTCCATCTCCAGACTTTCAATTGTTGAGTTTTCATATATCCACCTTTGTCTTATGTCTGAGAAATATTCACCCCAAATATAGTAATGACCAAATAGAGCTTTGTCACTCGCAGAGATAGATAAACCGACGTAACTTTCTCATCTGTTCCTCTTTCTTTTTATATCGTCATTATAGTAACGACGCCGTGTCTCAATGATCGTGTGAATCGCGAGATATAAAATGAACAGAGCCAAAAGTATTGTAACTGCGAGAAGAATAGTATTCATAACGTCACTCCTCAGATATTGGGGCAACCGCTATTCGGTTCCAGATTGCATAGCTATATGTGACAGAAAACTCGGTCACAACCAGACTATTTAGCCTGCAAACGGTATTTGTATCTTTTTTCCTTTTTGCTTCATTTGTCGTCGTTTCAGGTACGCGGCGATTGACGATTGAAGTGATAAGAAATAAAATAAGGGATCCAATCCCGCAGACTGTCAGTGAAAATGAGAAGCCAGATTATATAATTGCGACGAGGAAGGCTATGAAGGCACTGAAAAGTGTAGAAGATATGAGAGCCCATGTCTCGTATTGACTAAGGACAGATGAATCCACCATCTCTATTTCAATAGTCTCCGGAACGGAAACCATTATGTTGAGAGCACCCGCGATTGGAGCTGAACTTGGCTCCGATGGATCTGAATCAACTTCATCATGATCTACAGCAGACTCTACGTCTTTGCTTTCGTCTTCCATCAGGCGGTTCTCTCTCTTATTTTAGACCAGGCCGTTTTTGGCAACCAGCCATCGTATTGGCCTCCATACATTAAGGGACTAATGACGAAGTAGGTCTTAGCAGTAGAACTCTCGGCCACTGCTTGAAGGTTTTCCTTGACCCCTTCCCATTCTTCCTGACTAGGCACTCTAACGATATAAAAAGTGCTGAGAGGTCGTACCCAGGAGTAACCTTCTAAACACTCTAATAGTTGGGAGTTGATCTTGTCCCACTCTTTGTCTTCCGATTGAATATCCCACGACACTATAAAGTGCATAATCTTCTCCTTCTCTTTTTTATAAAGCGCATGTCATGTTATACACGGCAGTCTAAGTCGAGAGGGTAGTGATCCCTATTTTTCAGCTATTGAGAAAATATGACGTAATAGTAATTTATTGTCAAGACGCTCGGCCCAGCTTATTCAGATACACAGTAACCTGTGCATCATTTTCATCCACGGTTGCATTGGTGAATTGGGCGGTCAGGCCAGAGCCAGAAATATTCACCGTCCCACCGTCAGACATCACCTCTAATGTATCAAGCCCCGCTATTGTCAACCTCAGAACGCCATTCATCAGCGGATGGGGACCCACTGCCACAGTCAGCGCCACAACATCATCCATCCTATCCGTCAGCATCTCTACTTGACCACTCTCGTGACGGATATTAACGAACCGCGTATGAAGCACACCCCCCTCGACAATCTTGAGATTACTGGGATCACTGCCACTCACCCACAGAGGAACTGTATCAGATGCTATGACAGACAGGCGCATGCCCGTTTGCGAATCAAACGCCCGCTTTTCCTCAGATCGCTGTGCAAGCAGATCTTGCACATCTTCTCTTGCAACAGCTTCAAAATGCGCGACCTCCGCTTCGGTAAACTCGCCACACTGACGCCCGCTCTTTTCGAGAACCTCTAAAAGATACAAATCCAACGCCTGCCTATCATCCGCATCAAATGCCATCTTCCACATTGGCGCAAACGCATCGAGCAAAACCGCAAGCGCGTGCCCTATTTCATAGCAACGTCCGCGCACCTCATTCGCAGCATAACCCACCCGTGGCAAATCCACGCTCATCCGCCCCACAGACATCGCCTCCACATAAGAAGCAAGCCCTTCGAGCAACTCTGTCCCTCGTTCATAGGTGGGAAACTCCGGACCCATCCCCGCATATCGATCCTGCCGCACCCTGAGTGCCCGCAGCGTCCAGCATCGCTTCTCGTGAGACCCATTCGCAGAGAGCGCCCGTCGCAACGCCTCTGTCTCCATCCGCCGAAGAGATAGTAGATTCGCATCATCCACCGGATAGAGATAAAGCACAACTTCGTTTCCCTGCCAGGTGGGATGACAAGCCTGTTGATAGACATGGAACGCCTCGTGAATTGCTACCGAAGCCAGAACTGTCGGCACTTGATTTGCCGATCGGTCGAACATAACGCTGGCCGTGGGCGTTCCCGCAATCTCGACAACACTGCTGGCAGTCACGACGGGATAGCGTCCATCGTACACAAGCACATCGCATTCACCAACCCGCATCTCCCTGAAACCCTCGGGAACCTCCGAACATCGAAAAAGGTATGTATCCTCACCATCATAAAAAACAAGAGGAATCGCGAGCGGATCAAAGCCAGGCCACAGTTCCCCTTGTGCAACCAGACGCTCAATCTCACGCGCCAGATCTGACACATGACGCCTATCCTTGAGACCTGACATCAAACAGATACGCCCTCCTCATCTGCCCGCTGATACGACGCTGTAATCTCGTGATCTATGCCACCGCGAATATTGAAACGGCTGATCACCTCCATCTCGACCGGATCGCACAGATCTACCAGATCGTTCAAAATCTGATTCGTCACAGGCTCCATATAAATCCCCTGATCTCGAAACGACCAGAAATAGTGCTTCAGCGACCGCAACTCCACGCACCGCGGACCGGGAACATACCAGATCACAATCGTCGCAAAATCCGGCTGCCCCGTCTTGGGACACAGCGACGTAAACTCCGGAAACGTAAACTCAATCGTATAACGCCGTTCCGGATTCGGATTATCAAACGCCTCTAACACACTCATACCTCATCCTCGCGCTCATACGTCACAGACACGCGCGTCACAATACCACCTCGCACTGTAAAATCACCGGTCACATCTAACGTCACAGGATCGCAGGCCGCTACAAAATCATCCACAATTTTATTAACCACACCCTCGTAAAACACCTTCTCATCCCGAAACGACCCCAAATACCGCTTCAGCGACATCTGCTCCACACACACCTTTCCCGGCTCATAAGAAATCGAAATCGCGGCAAAAATCGGCTGCCCCGTCACCGCGTACAGCGCCGTAAACTCCGACGTCTCAAATTCAATCGTATAAACCCGCTCGCGCTCGGGATTGTCAACGCACACCAACATAATATCACTCAAACGGCACCACACTCGCGCCCACCGGATCGGGATTCGTGGGCCGAATCGGCATCTCCTCATAAGAACGATAAGCCACATCCAGATGCGGCGTCTCAACCCGCCTGTACCCCTCATACCGCGAATCTATCAACGCCTCCAGCGCACCGGAAATCAACAACGTGCGCTCAACCGGATACTGCGGTCGCCCCGTCAAAAACATCTGCTGAATATTCAAACTCAAATAACTAAAATGCGCATGCGGATTATCCGGCAAAAAAACGCGCATATTATCCACCTCTCCCCCGCGCCGCGCAGCAAAACCCCACCCCCGCGTGTACCCATTCAACATAAACGTCGCCGCCTTCAACCCATCTGCATACTCCAGCAAAAAAACAGCCGGATTCTCGCAATGATCGCGCACATCGCCATCTTCTTTCGCCTCAATATGCGCCACCGCCGCCGCGTACAAATCGCGATCCCACGCATCCGACGCCCAAACATCATCCCCCTCCAAACACTGCACCGCCACAATCCCCGTCTCCCCACCCGCGCGGCGCTCAACCATACACTGCAACGTCTCCAGCGCGTGAAAACCATAAGAATCAAGCCCACCAAAAGCCACCGACATCGCCGTCTCAATCTCCGTATCCAAATCATACTCAAGCCACGGCTTGCGCCATGCAAGCGGCAGAGACGACCCCGCCATAAACGGCACCTCCAGCTCTCGCGCGCGATCGCACATCCACTTTGCATCGTGCCAATTATACGAAAGATGCTTATCGCTAAACACCGGAACAGACCGCCCCGACGACGCGAACACCCCGCAAATCTGTTCAAAAAAATACTTCCGCGGATACATGTGTTGCTCCTTCTCATTCCACGGATAATCGCCGTGCTCGCCAATCAGCAACACCCCATCCACCGCCAGCTCATCACCGTCCAAAGTCAAAGCCTGGTTAATACTCCCATACATCGGCACACCGTATTCCTCTGCAATCGCGCACCCGATATCATCTCTGAAATGCACCTGATCCAGATACATCGACACCACATCCACCTCTGGCGAAAGCAAACCATCATCTGTTGGAAACCCCTTCAAAAACTTCGTCACAATCACATCCGCATGTGACCGCGGAAAATACGACGTAATCACCGCTGCTATCTTCTTTCGATCAGCCATGGCTTTCTCCTCCAATTGCGTAATGTCCCAATATAGTCGTAAATTATACTACAAGGAGCATAACGACAATAAAAAAAACCTTCTGGATCGCGGCTTACAGCATGCCGCAATGACGGGCGAGGCATGCCTCGCCCCTACAATGGATAACTGACTCCTAAATATTCTTAATCATTTTATCCAAAATTTGGTATCTTAAAGCGTCCAAAACGCACTTTAACCCTTACCAGGAGAAATCTCTTGACCGAAGTCAAAGCCACCAACATCGTCTGGCACGAAGGCCATGTCGCGCGCAAACAGCGCGAAGACCTGCTCGAACAAAAAGGCGCACTCATCTGGCTCACCGGACTGCCCAGCTCGGGCAAAAGCACCATCGCATTCACCGTAGAACACGCCCTGATCGAACGCGGGCGCATGGCCTACGTCCTCGACGGCGACAACATCCGCCACGGCCTCAATAAAAACCTCGGCTTCTCAGCCGAAGACCGCGCCGAAAACATCCGCCGC
>JAGWBW010000041.1:18464-39112 GCA_021295695.1 Candidatus Latescibacterota bacterium | reverse complement strand
ATCATCACCCTATCCAGCTTTGTAAGCCCCTATCGCACCGACCGCGACAGCGTGCGCGAACTCATGGAAAACAAAAACTTCATCGAAGTATTCATCAACACCCCGCTCGACGTATGTGAAGAACGCGATCCCAAGGGCCTGTACAAAAAAGCGCGCACAGGTGAAATACCCAACTTCACGGGCATCTCTGACCCCTATGAACCACCCGAAAACCCCGAACTCGTCATACACACCGTTGACAGCACCCCACAAGAAGCCACATTGCAAATCATCTCCCTGCTCGAAACGCGTGGAAACATATAGACATGCCCATCATCGACCTCACCATGCCCATTGCCGACCACTTCCGCTGGCCCGTTGAGCGCAGCCTCAAAAGCAGTTTTGAAACAGGCGACATGGCGCAAGTGACCCACATGGGATGGGCTGTTCACGGATTCACGCACGTCGATGCACCTCGTCACATGTTCCCGGAAGGACCCACCACCAGCGACACCAAACTGGACCAAATCGTAGGACAGGCCGCAGTCGTTGATCTCTCGGGCATCGCGCCAGAAACGCCGATCACCGAAAAACAAATTCGCACTGCCGGACAGCACATAAGGTCCGGAGACATCGTCGTCATGAAAACGCGGTGGGACGAAGTAGAATCGCATCAAACCCCCGAATTCTGGACCCGTGCGCCCTACATGTCGCGCGCCGCCGCAAAATGGCTGCGCGCGCAAAACATCCGCGCCATCGCATTTGACTTTCCGCAGGACTATCCCATACGCCAGTTGCTCAATAACCAAAGAGCACCCCTTTCCGAATTTGTAACCCACGACATTCTCTTGCGCGAAGGCATTATCCTCATCGAATACATCTGCAACACGGGCATGATAGCTGCGGACCGCGTATCCTTCTTTGCCCTACCCTTAAAAATCCCCGAAGCCGACGGCGCACCGGCTCGCGTCATCGCAATACCATAACCCCCGGAAAAACAACATGATCTACCACCAACTCTTCGCCCAAATTGACCGCACCGTACGCGTTGGCGTCATCGGCACCGGACACTACGCCACAGCCCTCATCACACAATCGCGCGTCGTCAATCAACTCGACGTACCCGTCGTCTGCGACACAAACCCGGACGCAGCCCAAAATGCTTATGACCGCGCGGGACTCGACTCCGACAAAACCATCATCTGCGACACCACCGCACAGGCAGCCGAAGCCATAGAACAGAGCAAATATGTCATACTCACCGACGCCATGCAAATGATGGACCTGCCCCTCGACGTCATTGTCGAATCCACGGGCGTTCCCAGTGCAGGTGCGAAACACGGCATAGAAGCCATTCGACACGGCAAACACGTCGCCATGGTATCCAAAGAAACCGACGTCACCGTCGGACCCATCCTCAAACACCTCGCAGACAAAGCCAGCCTGGTCTATACCGCTGTTGACGGCGACCAACACGGCCTGCTCATGGGCCTTGTGCAATGGGCGCGCGGCCTGGGCCTCGAAGTGCTCTGCGGAGGCAAATCACTGGACTCCGACCGCGTTTACGACCCACAGACCAACGCCATCGTATGGTCCAAAGGCAAAATCCAAATCCCCGATGAACGGATATTCTCTGCCCAAAATCCCTCTGCCTACATCGCGCAACGCCGCCAAATCATGGGCGAACTCGGCGCCATCGCCGGTTACGACATCACCGAACTGACCATCGCCGCCAATGCTACCGGACTCATCCCCGACACAGACACCCTGCACACACCCGTAGTCCGCACCGTTGAAATACCCGAAGTCCTCGCACCCAAAGAAGACGGCGGCATCTTATCCCAACGCGGCGTCATCGACTGCGTTTCTTGCCTGCGCCAGGCAAACGAACCCGGCCTCGGCGGCGGCGTCTTCATCGTCGTCGCCTGCGAAAACGCCTACTCCCGCCACATCCTCACCACCAAAGGACTCATCGCCAACAAAAAAGGCACCACAGCCCTCATCTACCGACCCTATCACCTCTGCGGCGTTGAAACACCCATCACAACACTCGTCGCGGGCCTCTTAAACCTGCCCACAGGCACAACCGATTACCGCCCGTCCTTTGACGTTGTAGGCCGCGCAAAAGAACACCTCAAAGCCGGTGATCAGATCGGCACGGACCACAGCAGAAAGATCGAATACCTCATGCGCCCCGCGCTACCTGTCGCGCCCGACAACCCCCTGCCCTTTCACATGGCCAACGGCAACACGCTAAGCCGGGACATCCCCGCTGGCGCGTTCATCACCGCAAACGCGATACAACCCAAAGACAACGACCCCCTCTGGACGCTTCGCAAAGAACAGGACGCGCATTTTCTACAATAAAAAAACCGGGTACATCACACAGATGCACCCGGTTTCTCTTTACCTCCGCTCTTTTACCCCTTCAAAAAATTCCGCAACACCGTATGCAAAATCCCCCCATTGCGGTAATAATCGATCTCCACCGGCGTATCGATACGCAGCGTTGCAGAAAACGACTTCACATTCCCATCCTCATCCGTCGCCGTCACCGTCACATCTTGCAAAGGCTGCAAATCATCGCTCAGACCCGTAATATCGTACACCTCCCGCCCCGTAAGCCCCAGCGACTCGGCATTCTCCCCATCCACAAACTCCAGCGGCAACACCCCCATACCCACCAGATTGCTGCGATGAATGCGTTCAAAACTCTCCACAAGCACCGCGCGCACACCCAAAAGTAACGGACCCTTAGCCGCCCAATCGCGCGACGACCCCGAACCGTATTCCACGCCAGCAATCACAATCGACGGCACACCCTCATCCACATACCGCATCGCCGCATCGTAAATACTCATCTGCTCGCCCGAAGGCAGATGCACCGTCACACCGCCCTCTGTCCCCGGCGCAAGCGAATTGCGAATGCGGATATTCGCAAACGTACCCCGCATCAGCACCTCGTGACTGCCCCGCCGCGAACCATAAGAATTGAAATCCTTCGGCTCAACCCCTCGAGAAATCAAATACTGCCCCGCCGGACTATCCACCGCAATCGAACCCGCCGGAGAAATGTGATCCGTCGTCACCGAATCGCCCAATCGCGCCAGCACCCGCGCGCCTGTAATATCTGTAATCGCGTCTAACTCAGGCGACAAATCCACAAAAAACGGCGGCTCCTGCACATAAGTACTCTCCGCCTGCCACCCATAGAGATCCCCCTCTTGCCCACCAACCGCATTCCACATCTCATTGCCCTCAAACACATTGCCATAACGCGCCTCAAACATATCCGGCTTGAGTGCCTGTGCAACCGTATCGCCAATCTCATCCTGACTGGGCCAGAGATCGCGCAAAAAAACCGCATTGCCATCCCCATCCAGCCCCAGCGGCTCCGCAGTCAAATCCAAATCCACCCGCCCCGCCAGCGCATAAGCCACAACCAGCGGCGGCGAAGCCAAATAATTCGCCTTCACATGCGGATGCACGCGCCCTTCAAAATTGCGATTGCCACTCAACACCGACGCCGCCACCAGATCCCCCTCGTGAATCGCGGCAACCACCGGATCGGGCAACGGCCCGCTATTGCCAATACACGTCGTACAGCCATAACCCACCGTGTGAAAACCCAACTGCTCCAAATACGGCGTCAACCCCGCCTGATCGAGATAATCCGACACCACGCGCGAACCCGGTGCGAGACTCGTCTTGACATGTGCGTGAACCTTCAACCCCTTTTCCACCGCCTTCTTCGCCAACAAGCCAGCAGCCACCATCACAGAAGGATTGCTCGTATTGGTACAACTCGTAATCGCCGCAATCACCACCGCCCCGTGCCCGAGCTGCCCATTCGTCCTCTTTTGAACCTCATCATCATCCAGCCCAAAACCACTATTGCCCACTGGTGCGCGCAACGCCCCTTCAAACGCACCCTTCATCTGCTCCAGTGCAATGCGATCCTGCGGGCGTTTTGGACCCGCCAAACTCGGCTCTACCGTACTCAAATCCAGTTCAAGCGTATCCGTAAACCGCGGCTCGGGCGTATCATCTGTTCGGAACAACCCCTGTTCCTTCGCGTACCGCTCAACCACATCCACCTCCGCCGCCGTGCGTCCAGTGCGCGCCAAATAACGCAACGTCTCATCATCCACCGGGAAAAACCCCATCGTCGCCCCGTATTCCGGCGCCATATTAGCAATCGTCGCGCGATCTGCCAGCCCAATACCCGTCAATCCCGTACCGTAAAACTCGACAAACTTATCTACCACGCCTTTCTCGCGCAACATCTGAACCACCGTCAGCGTCAAATCCGTCGCCGTCGTGCCCTCGGGCAACTGCCCATCCAACTTGAACCCGACAACCTCGGGCGTCAGCATATAAATCGGCTGCCCCAGCATCACCGCCTCTGCCTCAATACCCCCCACACCCCAGCCCACCACACCCAGACCATTGATCATCGTCGTATGTGAATCTGCCCCCACCAGACTATCGGGAAAAGCCACGCCATCGCGGACAATAACTCCCTTTGCCAGGTACTCGAGATTGACCTGATGCACAATACCCGTCAGCGGCGGCACCACCCTGAAACTCTCAAACGCATTGGCACCCCAGCGCAAAAACTCATACCGCTCCCGATTGCGCTCAAACTCGATCTCTGCATTTCTACGCAACGCATCCGAATTTGCAAAACTATCCACCTGCACCGAATGATCCACAACCAGATCCACCGGAATCAACGGCTCAACCCGCCTGGCATCGCCGCCCATGCGACCCATTGCCGAACGCAGCGCCGCCAAATCCACCAGCGAAGGCACACCCGTAAAATCCTGCAACACCACCCGCGCGGGCTTAAACGGTATCTCTATCGGGTTGGGATTGGCCGCATTCCAATTCGCCAGCGTCCCCACATCTTCTTCGCGCACCTGATACCCATCCAGATTTCGCAGCGCCGCCTCGAGCAGCACCCGCACAGAAAACGGCAAACTCGACACCGCCTCAGCAGCTTCCAATCTATCCAGCCGAAAAATTGCGAGATCACCCGCCATAGTAGAAAGTGTATCGCGCGTATTCAAAGGATTATGCGTTTGACTCATAAACAAGTCCTTCTCTAAAAGTAAAAGGTTTCAAGCTACTTTCTCGGGGAAATGGTACAATTGAATCTATGAAACATTCAGAGCACTGCGTCAGATAGAGACATCGCCTTTCTCATCTACCATAACGATGAGTTGACGCACGATAGGTACCAATTTGCGGGGAACCTGCATAGCTGTATAATCTTGCTCAAAGGCGGTCTCATCTTCAGCAATGGTCTCTTCTTCTGTCCGGGATTCGACATGGTCAATGACCTCCTGGACGCGCTTCCGATTCCACCCCTTGGGATATTTATTTTTATCCATACTTATATTTTTTTCTGATTGAGAAACAGCAAAATTACTGGATCGCGGGTCAACTTCACCTACTTCATCGCCTTGCATTAATAACGGATTTATCACCCTTACTTCAGTATATCAACATGTCCATAATTGAGCATCTTTGCATCCACTGTCAATAATTGACAGTTGTGGACTCTTGCCGTAGCAACAATAATCTGATCCGCTGGATCTTTATGGAACCCAATGGGCAATTGAGTTGACTCAATTGCAATTTGCGGCGTCAAATTGAGGTACCGAACGCCTGGATATGAGATTGCCTGATCCATCCACTCTTCAACTGGACAAGGCAAGACGAGCCGATTATACTCAACTAATTTAGCAACTTCCCAACACGAAATTGCACTCACCCCAAGACCTTGAGACTCATACTGTTGCAACCACGCCACTTGCTGGCTGGTGAGATGAGCATCTCCCTGAACCCACCAAATCCAGATGTGTGTATCAAGCACAATCACTGTGATACGCCCCAATCTCCATCCGCTACGGGTTCCGTGGGGTCAAGGTATTTTATTGGGGTGCCACGCAGTGGATATCGGTCTTTCTCGCTGCTATTTCCACCCTGTGCAGACGGAGAAGAGCAGGAAAAAATAAGGACTTCAACAGGCTCGCCTTCTCGAAAAGGCAAATCCTTAATCACAACTGTTCTATCCTGACGTATAACCGTTTCAACGCGATGGGCATTCATATCTCTCACCTCCAGATTGTGATGCCAGCACTGAGCTAAAAGGGTTTGATTGTACATAACAATACAGCGAAAAATTTCAAAAGTCTAATTCCAGAAGGCGCAAGTCATGACACTTTCTTACCAAAGTTGTTAGTAAAAATCAAAAATTCGCATATCGGTTTGTCCGTAAACCAGACAACATGGCCTACGCCGAAGAAAAATACCATAACAATCCATATTTTCAAACTCTTTTTGTACGCTTCACACTTGATTATAACGAGCAGAACTTATACTTTTTGACTGCTAAAAACCAAAACCTTTCTGGATCGCGGCTTAAACATTGCCGCGATGACGGCTCTAAAACGCATGATTTCCTGTCCACTAACCGCTATCCCAAATTTACTACTATGTCAAACAAACGCTTTATCGCACTCATCATCCTCGACGGCTGGGGCTTAAACCCGCGCCGGGACCACAACGCCGTGGCCCTTGCCAGCACCCCAACAATGGATCGTATCTGGGCCAATTATGCCCACACCACCCTCAACACCTCGGGACGCGCAGTCGGACTACCCGATGGCCTGATGGGCAACTCCGAAGTCGGCCATCTCAACCTCGGTGCGGGACGCACCGTCATGCAAGCCATGACCCAGATAGACGACCGCGTGCGAGACGGCAGCCTGTACAAAAACGAAGCCCTGATAGCCGCCATAGACCGCATCAAAAACCACAACCGCAACCTCCACCTCATCGGCCTCGTCTCTGACGGCGGCGTACACGCCTGGCCCAGTCACTACGAGGGCCTCATCAAAATGGCAGCCGAGCGCGGCCTCCCGCCAGACCGCCTCTTCATCCACGCCTTCACAGACGGACGCGACACACCGCCCCAAAGCGCAATCCACCGCATGCGCGAACTCCTCGCCATGTTCAAAACCCATGGCATTGGCCGCGTCGCATCCATATCCGGGCGGTATTACGCCATGGACCGCGACCACCGTTGGGAACGCACCCAAATAGCCTATGACCTCCTCACACAGGGCAAAGGCATCACAGAAACCGACCCCATCACAGCCATACAAAACGCCTACAACCGCGGACAAACCGACGAATTCATCAAACCCATTGCCATCGCCAACAGCGCGGGCAAAACCACCATAAAAGATGGGGACAGCGTCATCTTCTTCAACTTCCGCGGAGACAGACCCCGGCAAATCACCCGCGCCTTTGCACTCAAAGACTTCGACGGCTTTCAACGCCGCGCCTGGCCCAAAGTACACTTTACCACCCTGACCCGATACGAAGCCGACGTACCCGTCACAGGCATCGCGTACCCCCCCGAAACCCTCTCGCAAAACATGCCCAACATCTGCGGATCAGTCATCGCCCGGGCCAACAAACGACAGCTTCGCATCGCAGAAACAGAAAAATACGCCCACGTCACCTTCTTCTTCAACGGCCAACGAGAAACACCCTTCGACGGAGAAGAACGCATCCTCGTCCAATCCCCTAAAGACGTCCCCACCTACGACCACAAACCCGAAATGAGCGCACTCGAAATCACAGACCGCTTCACAGAAGCCATCGCATCCAACCAATTTGACGCCGCAATATGCAACTTTGCCAACCCCGACATGGTGGGCCACACCGGCATCCTCGACGCCGCCATCCAGGCCGTCGCCACCGTTGACACATGCCTGGGTCGCGTCCTCAAAGCCATAGAAAACGCAAACGGAGCAGCCATCGTCACCGCTGACCACGGCAACGCCGAACAAATGCTACACTACAACACCGGCGAACCCCACACCGCACACACCACCAACCCCGTACCCTTTGTACTCGTTGACCCCACCTTCAAGGGAAAACTCCGCGAAGGCGGCACCTTGCGCGACGTTGCCCCCACCCTGCTCTCCCTCCTCAACCTGCCAAAACCCGATGAAATGACAGGGGATGATCTGCGAAAATAATCAAAATCAACAGCAAAACCTTCTGGATCGCGGCTAAAATCCTGCCGCGATGACGAGTGCTTCACCCTTCATATTCTTCCCACACCGGAATCGTCCCAGCAGTTGAACCATCTTTTACCAGAAGCTGATCGCCATCTGTAAAACCTTCTGGACGACCGACCAATTCCCCAACAAGACGGGACCGCCACATAGCGACCTCGTCCGCCCACCCGGAATCATCCGCCAAATTACTCATCTCGCAGGGATCATTTTCCACATCAAAAAACAGCTCCCGCCCCTGCCCTGGCAAATAAGCGAACTTGCGCTTGCCATCCGTCACGTATTGCATCCCGCTATTCGACGTAGGCACACTCGCGCACTCCCCGTGAACATACTCTCGCCACCCTGCTTGTGAATCGCGAATAATCGGCAACACACTCTCCCCATCCACCGTATCCGGAATCGGAACACCCACTGCATCGAGCAACGTCGGCATAATATCCATCAGCTCAACCGGACGATCAATCACCTGCTCTTGCGGCAACCCCAAACCATTGGGAAACTTCATCAGCAGCGGAACCCGCGCAGACGGCTCAAAAGGATTGCGCTTTCGCAACCACTGATGATCGCCCAGCATCTCCCCATGGTCAGAAGCAAACACAACAATCGTATTGTCCGGCAACACGCGATTGCTAACCAGACGCGCGATCTGGTGATCGATATGCTCGACACACCCGTAATAGCCCGCCCGCGTCGCTTTCATAACCGGCGGATCCAGACACAGGCGCCAGCACTCCGGCTGCAACCCCCGCACAGGACCGTCAAAAACCCGCGCCCAATCCCCCACATAAGGCTCTGGCAAATCCATCGCCATATACTTATCAAAATAATGCGCAGGCGGCGTAACCGGCTGGTGCGGATGGATAAAATTAACCGCCAGAAACCACGGCTGATCCCCGATTTGTGAATCGATAAACTCCAGCCCTTTTTGTGTACACCAGTTGGTAAAATGCAAATGCTCATCCAAATGCCACGGACGCCCTGGAAAACCATTGCTATACATCCCATGCGCATCGGAAGCCCGGTGCCACGGCGCACCATTCTCGCGCACATACTTCTGATAATCATTATCAACTCCCGAAATCGGACTATCCGCCCATTCTGCGGAATCAAACCCAAGCTCCGTCGCAGGCGGACCCCAGTGCGCCTTGCCCGACAAATGGGTGCGATACCCCGCATCGCGCAAAACCCCGGGCAACGTCGGCCACGGCAGCGGTGCTTGTGCATTTTGAAGCGCACCGTGATTGCTGGGCTTGCGCCCCGTAATCACCGTACGGCGAGCAGGCACACACACCGGACAAGCCGAATAGGCACTGCTAAAACGCACCCCCGACGCAGCCATATAGTCCAGATTGGGCGTCTGCAACACGGGATGGCCCTCAATACCCAGGCAATCGCCGCGTTGCTGATCCGTCATAATAAGTAAAATATTTGGTCTCTTATCTGGCATTATAATCTCCTTTCTGAAAGTGATGCATACAAATCGCAGCGGCGGCAGACACATTCAAAGACCCGATAGCACCGCGCGGGGCAATGCGGCATATTTCATCGCACTTATCGCGCGTAAGGCGTCGCATGCCGCTCTCCTCATTCCCCAGCACCAGAATCCAGGAACGATCCGCCGAAAACGCATCCAAATCCTTCTCGGCATGCTCAGAAGTCCCCAAAACCCACAGACCTGCATCTTTGGCAACATCCAATGCCCGGCTCAAATTGGTCTGCACAGAAAACGGAACATACTCAACACCACCCGAAGCAACATCGTACGCCGTGCCGCTCATCGGAGCAGATCGATCTCGGGTAAGCAAAATACCGCGCACCCCAAAAAAAGCCGCCGTGCGAAAAACCGCACCCAGATTTTGCGGATCCTGAACCGTATCCAGCGCCAAAAAAAGACCCGCACGATCGGCAAACAACTCCACGAGATCGCAACCCGGATGCTCTTTAATCGCAGCTTCAGCATCTCCTCCGCGAGACCGCCCCTGCCGCACAGCCTCCTGTTCGCCCCGCCCAAAAAACACGCGCACACCAATTTCCTCTGCCCGTTCCCGCACAGTTCGCCACGCGCTACCCCCCTGTTTGGCGGGCAACCGAATCTCGAAAATATCCTGCGGACGCTTTTCCAGAACCGCCAGAATACTGTGTGGATTCTTGAGATAAATCGGCATATTGTCCTTATTATTTACCTGCTCTCAAATTTATCGACTCGCGGCACGCGTTTCTCCAACTCTATCTGTGATGTGACGGACTTCGTCCCAGCCCCATAGTGATAAACCAGATGCCCACCCGTATATCCCGCCGCGCACACCAACCCTGCGGTAACAAGACCAAAAACGAGATACACATAGCGAATAACACCGACAAATTTCTTTTTCAAAACAAAATGCGTGCGTACCAACGCCAGCGCAACAGCGAGGAACGCGGTAACAGTCCCAAGCGTATCGTGGTCATCCAAATCCGCGGCAATATCATCAATATACTGTGCAACCTCGGCGGCACTATCCCCTGTAAGCGCGACCGGAATCGCGGTCAAAGCACCCAACGAAAAGAGCAAAAACCCCGCTCTCAAAAAAAAGTCGCGATCATTCAATATCCCAATCGCATCGCAAACAACGCCGATCAGCAACAACACAATGGGAAAATGTGCAATAAGAGGGTGGATATCCATAAGGCGGTAGGAAATCTTTATGGACGTAAGTCAAGTTGCAACGGCTCTGCATAGCGCGGGTCGGCAACAGGCTGTCCGGGCCACGCGCCTTCCAGGAACGTAATGCTATTGTAGAAATTGTCCAATGCGATAAACTTTCCGTTCTCCTCTGCCCATTCTCGCATGCGGCGGTTGCAACTGTGACGCCACGACAGCACTTCTATATCCCAGCCCCTGCCATGCATGCGCTCTATGTCCGCGTGAAACCCAACGCCATCGACAAAGCCACTGCCATCGCCAGTAAGGAGAACAGCAGTGCCCGGCACACCGTTATAATCCACTGTATCGCGGAGCATAATCGTTTGCAGAACTTGATCCACGCCCTGTTCGCTGCCGTGCAATGCCCCGCGTTCCAACAACTGCACCTCAACATCCTCATTCTCGAGGCGATTCCACACCTGGCGCAACTCTGGTGGAATAGAGCCAACAGCAATGGCCCGCTCAATCGGTCGGTCCGCATGTGCTAAAGCGAGGAGATTGCGAAAATGAATACGCACGCGAGCGCGAGCGACTTCCCCTTCGCGCTCTACAGCGGCCTCTTGCGCGCTAATAAAAATATTGGAATTATCCAAATAGATAAAAACCTTCTTCATTGATCCAATTCTCCTATGAAATGGCCCTGAACTTTCGGGATGTAAAGTTAAAAGTAAAAAAACTATTTCAATCTCGCGACAAATCCATTACAATGAGCGCGTTAAGATATAAACAAACAGGACCTGCCACAAGGTAAGGATTATATGATTGACCGACCAAACATCTTATTTATGCACTCGCACAACACCGGAACCTATATTGAACCTTACGGACACGCCGTATCAACGCCGCATCTACAGCAATTGGCAGAACAAGGCGTCCTATTTCGACGGGCGTATGCCACAGCCCCCACGTGTTCGCCCAGCAGAGCGAGTTTTTTAACCGGCATGTACCCCCATTCGTGTGGCATGACAGGACTCGCACACCGCGGCTTTGCCATGTCCAATTACGATTGGCATGCCGCGCGCATCTTTAAGACACATGGCTATTTTACAGCAACCGCTGGCGTAGAACATACGGCACCGGACCTGAACACAATTGGCTACGACGAAATCCTCTCCGGACTGGACACAAATTACCCCGGACAGCCCAAATGGATCGAACCCGCGGATGCCGTCGTAGATTTCTTGCAAAATGCACCCCAACAACCCTTTTTCCTCAACATGGGCTTAAACGAAACACACCGACCATTTCACAGTGCCGAACCGCACAAATACCCCGCAGAACGCGAACAATACTGCATCCCCCCCCGGCCCCTGCCCGACACACCAGAAACGCGCGCAGACACAGCAGACTACAAAGCATCCGCGCGCATCATGGACAACCACTATGGCAACGTACTCACAGCACTTCGAGAAACCGGCCTATCAGACAACACCCTCGTATGCTGCTTTGCCGACCACGGACTGCAATTTCCGCGCAACATGTGCAACCTGACAGACCACGGCATTGGCGTGTATCTCATCATACGCGGACCAGGTGGATTTGAAGGCGGAAAAGTCGTAAACGCGATGGTCAGCCTGATGGACCTATTACCCACAGCATATCGCGCTGCCGGCATAGAAATACCCGACCACGTACAGGGAAAATCCCTACACCCTCTGATAAATGAAGACCGCCACCGGGAAGAAATCTTTTCAGAAGTGACCTATCACGCCGCGTATGAACCCATGCGAAGCATCCGCACAGAGCGATACAAATACATCCGGCGATACGACAACCGCGACAAACTCGTATTGCCCAACGTTGATGACACACCCACAAAAGCCTTTTTACTCAAACAAAACTGGGAAAAACTGCCGCGAGATCAGGAAATGTTATACGATCTTATATTCGACCCCGATGAAGCGCACAACATCATCGACCGGGAAGACATGGCACCTATCCGGAAGGATCTGAGCCATCGATTGTACGCATGGATGGAAGAAACAAATGACCCCCTCTTGCGAGATGGACACATCGCCGCACCGGGCGGTTCGCAGGTCAATAATTCCGATGGGCGCTCGCCGAATGAGGCAGAAAAAAACGCGAATGAGCGGGGTACAACTGGCCGCCTCTCAGGCCAGTTCATTTGAGCGTTTTTCGCAGATGAACACAGATTAAAGGCAAGGCAAAACCTCTGGATCGCGGCTAAAAACATGCCGCGATGACGGCTCTGTTGATAGGCATGAATTAAGACAAGAAACACATCATCTTTTCAAGGAGGAATCTCATGAAAATGCAAGCATCATTACTCCATGAACCGGGCAGGCCGCTGGAAGTGGCGGACCTGGACCTGGAGGGACCACAAGAAGACGAAGTCATGGTGCGGATGATCGCCACCGGCGTATGTCACAGTTGCCTGCACGTCGTAGATGGAAGCTGGACCGGATTTCCAATGCCAATGGTACTCGGCGATGAAGGGGCTGGAATCGTAGAAGAAGTGGGACCTGGCGTTCGACACGTAAAACCCGGCGACCACGTCATCCTATCCTGGGCACCGGCATGCGGACGCTGTCACTACTGCGTAACCGGACTATCGCACCTGTGTGAACACACCCCGCCGGGCAAAGGGGTATTGATGGACGGCACATCCAGAATGAAAATAAAAGGACAAACCGTGTACCATTACGGACCCGCGTGCAGCTACGCCTCATACTCTGTCATGCCCGCCTCCTGTGCCATCCCCATACGAAACGACATGCCCCTCGAAGTAGCCGCATTAATCGGCTGTTCGGTCATGACCGGTGTAGGCTCCGTCATCAACACCGCCGCCGTAGCGCCCGGAGCCAGCATGGCCGTATTCGGCACCGGGGGCATTGGCCTGAACGTCATACAGGGCGGAACCCTCGTCCAGGCACACCCGATAATCGCAGTCGATATCAACCCCGCCAAATTGGAATACGCAAAATCCTTTGGCGCGACACACACCATCGACGCGAGCAAAGAAAATCCGGTCGAAGCCATAAAAGACCTCACCGGACGCGGGGCGGATTATTCATTTGTAGCAGTCGGCAACGCGCAAGTCATCAATCAGGCGTGGGACTGTCTGGCATCCAGGGGCCAGTGCTTGCTCATCGGCCTGCCCCCAACCGGCTCCACCGTCACATTTGACACCGGCAACCTCCAATCCAACGAACGCATCCTGCGCGGCTGCAAATACGGAAGCGCGAGAACATGGGACGACTTCCCGCGCATGGTAGAACTCTATCTGGCTGGCAAACTAAAAATCGACGAACTCGTAACCCAACGATTTGATCTCGAAGGCGCAAACGAAGCATTTGACGCCCTATCCGCTGGCGAAGTCGCGCGGGGGTTGATCGTTTTCTAATTAAAGACTATCTACAGGACTGGAAGCGGGGAAAATATTCATAATCGCGTGCCGCGAGAGCGAATCTGAAAACGAAACCCGGGGAGAATCGGTCCGGCTCGTATCCACAACAACAGCTGGCGACTCGGGAGACCGTGTCGCCGCGGGATCGGGCTGCGACTGGCGGATACCCAAAACAGCAAACAGCACAATTCCCATCGCAAAAGCCATCTGATAAACGGGCCAGCGCACCGAAAACATATCGGACAGCGCGCGCCATATATTGAACCCACCGCGTTCTCGCGCAGACATCTGGGCAACAACAGCATTGCGAATCACCGGATCGGGTTCAAGACCGCCGGACCTGGGAACCGCGAACGCCTGGCTCAACATCCCATCTACATCCTCTTTATGGTTAAACTCAATAGGAATAACCCGCTTCATATCCATCTCCTCATCCACACAGGGAGTTTCGCCCCTGAAGTTTCTCAGCCAACTTCTGCGTAACATGGTGAAGCCTCGACTTAACCGTCCCCTCCGGGCACTGGAGAATCTGGCTAATCTCTCGAATACTGCGACTCTCCTGATGCCGCAATAAAAACGTCGTGCGATGATCCACACTGAGCTTATCCAACTCATCCATCAGCGCACTTAGAAAAGCCCGTTCATCACACGCCTTTTCTATGGCATAAGCACCGTCAACCCACCCACAATGCATATCGATATCGGGATCATTAACCACAACCTTGCGCACACTCTGCTTGCGATACTCATTCTTGCACATATTGTGTGCAACCGTATAAAGCCAGGAAGCAAAGGCATTACCCCGCTTAAATCGGGTGGGATCTTCGACAATCTTCAGAAACAAATCCTGGAGAAAATCCTGCGCCTTCTCCTCGTCCCCCCCCAGCATGCGATAAAAATAATAAAGCATCCGCTTGCTATATCGGGCATAGAGTTCGTCAAATGCGGCCGTATTGCCCCGCTGAATGCGGGCCATGAGCTTTTCATCGGTAAGCGTATGGTATTTTCTCAGAAACATAAAAATCCAAACAGTGTATAATTTACTGCGCGTCTCTACCCATAGCATACACCTGACATTGCCAAAAGGTTCAAACTTTTTCTATTTTTTTAGAGAATTACATACAACACCCCTGAGCGTTATGAGCGTTGATAGCGTTATTCGGCGTAAAAAATGGGTTGCCTTACTTGACACAAAAAGACATATTTTCTTAAAGCAGGAACGGTAAATGATCACTCAGAGCAATACCCCACAAGGAGTAATTCATGGAAGCCACCATTACAAAGCCACCAGAGGAAGAAGCTGCTTCTCAATTGCTTTATCATTGTTGGAGGGTTCGATTTGATGAAAAGCATGAAGCGTTTAGTTTTCCCGGCATTACAGAAGGAATAAGTGAGAAAGTATTAAAAGACACTGAACAGCCAGTCAACACATTCCAAATTGATTTGCCATTAACAACTGGAAAGTGGCCTATCGTTTTTGAAGAATTTGTAGATGGATGGGTAGTGTTTTTTAAGGATTTTCCGAGTATTATCGCCAGTAGTGATGATGGCAGTTTGGAAGATGCATTGGACAGTTTAGCTGAGATTGTGATCGATGATTTTCTAATCATGAAAGAATACAAAGACAACGTTTCTTCATATCTGAAGAAACGGCATCAATTCTTAAAAAAGGTTTTCAAAGCATGAACTTGCAAGAACATCGAAGAAAGGTGCTTGGAAAGCTCGGATTTATTAAACGTGGAGGAACAAAACATGAAAGATGGGTACTTATAGACGCTTCGACAGGAAAACCACACTTAACAGCGCGTGTAAGCCGTAATAATCGTGATATTGGACCTGCTCTCAGAAGGTTATTCTGCGGTGAACTGCACATCTCTACAAAACAATACACGGAAATTGCATCATGCAACATGTCAAAAACCGATTATTACAACCATCTGCTCAATAATGGAATTATATAACCTGTGTCGTGCGGAACACAAAAATCGGGCCTACCTGTTATGTTGGTAAGCCCGATTTTTTTATTTTTTTAATGCGTAACATCAGCTTCTACGACAAATTCGACTTTGCAATTTACAATATGAAATAACGCGAACAATTGCCGAACAGATTTCCGATAATTGGTCTGGTCCAGAAGGCGGTAGTATTGCGCGGGCGAAGTGCCCAGCCGACGAATAATCTCACGGGTGCTCAGGGGCGACTTCTCTACAGCCTCCCGAACCCGGCATGTCAACTCATAGAGCAACATATCTGCCATATAACCAGGATCTCGATTGTATTCGAGCACATGATCAATATGAATCGTCCCCTCATCTCCGGAAGCGAGCACATAGACAAACCCCTCATTGTCCAACTCCGGATCGACATACACTTCGACAACCCAGCACCCTTTGCGCGGCGTTGGTCGCACAACCGCATAGGGAAACACATAGGTATTATTATACGTATAAACCTCAAAAGCCTTCTTCCGATTATTCGGCACAACTCTTCGAATTTTCAAAGCGATCCCCTATCTTGCAATTCTCGTATATATTTTAAAATTTGACCCGTAGGCTTTCCCTTCATCGCCCTACTATTTTCCAAATCCCATTTAACCACCAGCTTACCTGACCGATAGACGTGAACGTGTCTTGGCGGATGGTCGCCCGCCCAAAACACAAAAATGAAATTTCCTCGCCGAATTCTACCCATCCTTAAATGTAACCATATATGGATACACTTGTCAAGATCGGCAAAAAATTTTCATTTATAAAGTTCAAATTTTTTCTATTTTTTATTTATATTGATTGGGTGTATGTCATTAATTTTTGATTTATGCAAACCCCTCAATTAAACCGGAGGCACAATGGACCGAGTAAAACGTCGCGACTTCATAAAAAAAGCTGGACTTGCTGGTGGTGCTGCACTATTGGCGGGCTGTGCATCCCCGCAGGAAACCGGGGCACCTGCTGTACAAACGCGCAAAAAATACGAATGGAAAATGGTCACAACCTGGCCGCCGCACTTCCCCATCCTGGGAGAATCCGCTGAACACATCGCCAAATGGGCAGAAGAAATGTCCGAAGGCCAACTCAAAATACAGGTCTATGGCGGCGGCGAACTCATCCCCCCTCTCGAAGGCTTTGACGCCGTCAGCGCGGGAACCGCGGAAATGTGTCACGGCGCCGCGTATTACTGGGCTGGAAAAGCGCAGGCAACCCAATTCTTTGCCTCTGTCCCCTTTGGCATGAACGCCCAACAAATGAACGCCTGGATCACGAGCGGCGGAGGACTCGCCTTATGGGAAGAACTCTACGCCCCATTTAACCTCATCCCCATCCCCGCAGGCAACAGCGGCGTGCAAATGGGCGGCTGGTTCAACCGCGAAATCAACGCCGTAAGCGACCTGCAGGGCCTCAAAATGCGCATCCCGGGCCTCGGCGGCAAAGTCATCTCCAAAGCTGGCGGATCCGCAATCTTATCAGCCGGCGCAGAAATCTTCACCAACCTCGAACGCGGCGTCATCGACGCAACCGAATGGATCGGACCCTATCACGACACACTCATGGGCTTTTACAAAGCCGCCAAATACTATTACTACCCCGGCTGGCACGAACCCGGCACCGTCATAGAACTCATCGTCAACAAAGCCGCATATCAAACCCTGCCCAAAAACCTGCAAAACATCGTGCGAACCGCCGCAGCCCGAGCAAATGCCTGGGCACTATCGGAATTTGAAGCAAAAAACAACATCTATCTACAAACCCTCACAAAAGACCACAACGTAACCCTGAAAAAATTCCCCGACGAAGTCCTCAAAACACTTGAAAAATACGCCGGAGAAGTCATAGATGAACTCGTCGCAGCCGATGCCATGAGCAAAAAAGTATATGAATCATTCGAGACATTTCGGAAAAATATGAACGGCTGGGCAGCGATATCGGAGAAGATTTATTACGAGAATTTGACTGGATAACGACAGACACAGAAACACACTGGATCGCGGCTTACACCCTGCCGCGATGACGGGCGAGGCATGCCTCGCCCCTACATGTGTTCACACTTCCCACTTCTACCCCCCCAAATACTTCGGCAGAGAAGTCGCCATCTCGGGAAAAGTAATCACGAGCGTCAGCCCAATCAGTTGAATAATAATAAACGGAATAATCCCTCGATAAATATGGCCCGTGCGGACCTCGGGAGGCGCGACCCCCTTCAGATAAAAAAGTGAAAAACCAAAAGGCGGGGTCAAAAAAGAAGTCTGTAAATTCATCGCAATCAAAATACCCAACCACAGAAGATCCACCCCCAACGCCACAAAAATAGGCGCCACAACCGGAACAATAATAAACGTAATCTCGATAAAATCGATAAAAAAGCCCGCCACAAAAATCATAACCATCACAAGCGCGAGAAACGCCCCCGGACTCATATTTGCCGAAAGAATCAAATTCGTCAAATACGCATCCCCGTGCATACCGCGAAACACCAGACCAAACGCCGTAGCACCCACCAGAATAATAAAAACCATACACGTCAGATGCGTCGTCTCCACCATCACCGACTTGAGCGTCGCATAAGAAAACTTCTTTTGGAACACCGTCAAAAGCGTTGCGCCAAACGCACCCACCGCTGCCGCCTCGGTAGGCGAAGCAATCCCCGCAAAAATAGAACCCAGCACCGCAACAACCAGAACAGCCGGCAGAACAAACGCCTGAAAAACGCGCTTCACCATCGCCCTGCCGTGAAACTGGGCCAATTCTTCCTCTGGCATCGCCGGTGCCCAATCGGACTTAAAAATCGCGACCAGAATCAGATAAACCACATAAAGCCCCACCAGAACAAAACCCGGCACCACAGCACCCACAAACATATCGCCAATCGAAACATTCAGCACACTACCCAACAGCACCAGCACAATACTCGGCGGAATAATCTGCCCCAGCGTACCCGACGCCGAAATCGTCCCCGTCGCCACCTCCGCCCGGTATCCCCGCTTCAGCATCGTTGGCAAACTCAGCAAACCCATCGTAACCACAGTCGCCCCAACAATACCCGTAGAAGCCCCGAACAGCGCCCCCACAGCAACCACAGAAATCGCCAGCCCCCCGCGCAAATGACCAAAAAGCAACGCCATTGTCTCCAGCAAATTCTCAGCCAGCCCGGACTTCTCCAGCATCACCCCCATAAACACAAACAAAGGCACGGCAATCAGCACATAATTCGTCATCACGCCCCAGATCCGCAGGGGCAAAAGATTGAAAAAAGCGGGACCAAACGTCAAATAGCCCAAAATAAAAGAAACGCCACCGAGCGTAAACGCAACGGGAAAACCGAGCAAAAGAAGAAGAAAAAGAACGCCAAACAGAATCAGGGGCATCGCCTCAATCATCCATCCACCTCCTCATCGCACCCGCGGACCCCCAGCAAAGACCGACACGCCAGACCCAGACCCTGTAGCAAAAGCAGAACAAAACCGAAGGGAATAGCCGCCTTGAGCACCCACCGCGCGGGCAAGCCCCCCGGATCGGGTGATGTCTCGCCAATATGGAAAGCACTAAATACAAAAAATTGTGAACTCACAATAACAATAATGCAAAAAGGAATCAGAAACAGAACACTACCAATCAAATTCACCCACGCCTGTTTGCGAGCAGAAAACCGGCTATAAAAAACATCCACGCGCACATGTTGGTCGTGCTTGAGCGAATACGCAGCCCCAAGCAAAAAAATAAGCCCGAACAAATGCCATTCCAATTCCTGAACAGCAACCAGGCTATTCTTCAGCAAATAACGGGTAAAAACATCGTAACACACCACCGCCACCAGCACAGCAGTAAGCCACGAGACAACACGCCCAACGCGCTCATTTAACCCATCGACAAATCGGATATATGCTCTTAACACCTGCAAAGTGCGCTCCTCGAAAAAGTAGATTGAAAGAATATAAATAATAATTCGCACAGCAGGCAGCAAAAATGATCCTTGATACAGGATCATTTTTTGTGTAAATTTAATTTATCATTTTGAATTTACACAAAAAAATCGCACTCATGAACTATCGTCCTCGACAAATTGAACCCATCCTGTCCGACTATCTCAACGCATTCCCCGTAGTCGGCATTACAGGACCTCGGCAGTCTGGAAAATCTACGCTCCTCCAGCAGGTACTGCGCGATGCTTACACCTACGTCACATTTGACGACATAAGACAACTGGCATTATTTGAAGACGACCCCGAAAAATTTATGCAAATGTATCACCACCGCGTTATTTTTGACGAGGTTCAAAAAGCCCCGGCACTTTTCAACCACATCAAGCTCGCCGTTGATCGAGACCGCGATACCTATGGCAAATTTGTGCTCACCGGATCCAGCCAATTTTTGCTCATGCAAAATGTAGCGGATAGTTTGGCAGGGCGCATTGGCCTACTGTCACTTCTACCCTTTGACCATAAAGAATTGCCCAAAGCACTTTGTGCAACGGCGATATGGCGCGGCTGTTATCCCGAACTGATCACGCGCCATTATCGCAATGC
>JAGWBW010000041.1:12686-18419 GCA_021295695.1 Candidatus Latescibacterota bacterium | reverse complement strand
TGCGCGATTTTCGGAACTTGATTCAGTTGCTCGCGGCAAATACGGCACAGGTACTCAACATGTCTCGCCTTGCCAGTGATCTGGGCGTGACAATGCCCACGATCAAACGGTGGATTTCCATTTTAGAAATGTCTTATGTCATCTTTCTCTTGCCCCCTTATTTTCGGAACTTCGGCAAGCGGGTTATCAAGCGCCCAAAGATATATTTTTACGATACGGGACTGGTATCGGCTCTTACGGGCATTCGGACTGAAGAAATGTATGACCGCGGACCGATGGCTGGCGCGCTCTTTGAAAATTATATCCTATCTCAAGTCCTCAAACACCACAAACACACCAATCGGCGTTCCGAATTTTATTTTTACCGAACCAGTCATGGGGTAGAGATAGATCTCGTTATTGATACGGGCCAAACCCGGCATTTTGTTGAAATAAAAAAAACCTCGACTTTCCGACCACGTTTGACAAAAACACTCAATACACTTGCTTCTCAAGCCGACACAGCGACACTGGTCTATCAGGGAGAATCACTGCCCGATTACGGCAATATTCGTATTTGCAACTGGTCGAATTACCTCACCCACAAAAAGGAGTAACCCATGCCAAAACAACCGAACATCCTCCTCTTCATCAGCGACCAACAGCGCACAGACACCTTGAAATGCTATGGCAACGACTGGATACAATCGCCGCATCAAGACGCATTGGCAGAGCGCAGCTTCGTCTTTGAAAACACCTACGTCACACAGCCCGTATGCACCCCTGCGCGCGGATCCTTAATGACCGGCCTGTACCCGCACAACCACGAATGCATGGTCAACCGCGACATATTGCGCGACGAAATCCCATCCATCGCAGAAATGCTACCCGACACCTATCGAAAAGCCATGTTTGGAAAATGGCACCTCGGCGACGACTCCGTGCGACAACACGGATTTGACGAATGGATCAGCACAGAAGACGACCACCGCAACAAATACTCCCGCCCCGGCCTGCCCTTCAGCAGCTATTACTACTGGATGAAAGAACAGGGCATTGAACCCAAAAACAACAGTGCCACCGGAGAAATCATCTACTCACCGCGCCAGCGATCCCAACTCCCCGCAGAATACCAGATGGCCACCTTCATCGCCAACCACTCCGAGCGATTCATCCGGGAAAACACAGACCGCCCGTGGTTACTCGTATTCAGCACATTTGAGCCGCACCCCCCAATGACCGGACCCTACGACGGCATGTACGACCCCGATACCCTACCAGTTGGCCCCACCTTCATGAAAAAACCAGAAGGACACGCCCTGTTTAACCGCGCACGCGCAGAACACTATCTCAACAACAGGGTTGAAGGCGAAGACCTGCGCCAGGAAAAATCCTGGCGAAAACTGCGGGCGCAATACTACGGCAACGTAAAAATCATCGACGACGCCATAGGCCGCATGGTACAGACACTGGAAGAAACCGGACAAATGGAAAACACCATCTTTGCTGTCACCAGCGACCACGGTGAAATGGCAGGCGACCACGCCATGCTGGAAAAACGCGCATTCTACGAAGAATCTGCACGCGTACCCATGATCTTAAGCGTCCCCTATCTCACCCAGACGCAAAAACGCATCGACGGCGTCTTTGGACACGCGGACCTGATCGCCACCCTTGTGGAACTGGCCAATCAGCCGCTACCAGAATCCCTTCCGGGTCGCCCGTGTGCCGACGTCTTGACCGGCGGTGCCGACCTGCGCGACCACACCGCATTCATGGAATGGAACGGCATTGGCGACCGCAACCTGGGCAACCCCAAAATCAACCTCATGGCCACCTTACCCTGGCGCTGTGCCGTAACCGGAGACCGATGGAAACTCAACTTATGTGCCGGCGACCAGTGCGAACTATTCGACCTGAACAACGACCCCTATGAAGAAACCAATTTATTTGACGACCCCGCGCACCGCGATCGAGCGCGGGAAATCGCAGCCCGCATTCGCTTGTGGCAACACGAAACAAATGACCAGGCGCCATTGCCTGGGGTATGAAAAAAGCAAAAACCTTCTGGATCGCGGCTAACACCCTGCCGCGATGACGGCGGCTCGGCTCTGAGAGGAAGCGTCACCCCGTAGTGATTCCATACGGGGTCCAGTCTGGATCGCGGCTAACACCCTGCCGCGATGACGGCTTTGTTGATGGCCCTTTTCACGTCTCACGTCTCACTTTACGATTTACCTTGCATATAGGTAGAGAATGGCTATATTGCATATCGAGTGAGAACGCGGAATTGCGGGTATTAGTCATTCTGTCGCAGAGCTTCCCCTATCTCTGCTAACTGTGCCCTCCTCACCTTCCGAGTATCTCGCTTTTTTCAATTCGTTCCGACTCTCTATTTGTTTCAGAGAGCGGTGTAGTATATTTCACATCTGTTGTTAAGGAATCCCGTCATGGACGACACGGCATTGTTGAAACTGCTGGCGGCTGGGATTGGCGAAGACGTTGCGGCTACACAACTGAACATTTCTCCCCAACAGGTTAAAGGACGAATTAGAGAATACTTGCAAGCAGGCATTTTAAATTGCAATGGCGAACGCGAAACCATCAATTGGAAAGCCTTTGGCAAATGGAAAAAACTGACGCGAACCATTGAAACCGTATAGCAAAAGCAAAAACGGATTTATGTAACAAGGTGGGCAGTCGCATGTGTGCAACTGCCCGTTTTTTTTGGAGAACGAAGCGTGGAAATAGGTAAATGGTGTACCTCCATTCTCTTTCTTTTGCACTTCGCAACATCTGTCTCAGCAACACAAGTACAAATGGGCGTAGATGTATTCCTGGAAAACCACACCCATCTGGTAACAAATGCACGGGTCGGATTGATCACCAACCCCACCGGACGCACAAAAACAGGCACAACAACAATCGCTGCCCTGCAGCAGCACCCCGACGTAAATCTCGTCGCACTATTTGCACTTGAACACGGCATCAAAGCAAAAGCAAAAGCTGGCGAACATGTGCGCGACACGCAAATGGACAGCCTGCCCGTATATTCCCTCTACGGAAGCGGTCGCTCCCTGAAATCCTCACTGGACAAAATCGATGTCATAATCTACGACATACAGGACGTGGGAAGCAGAGCCTACACCTACATCTGGAGCCTGACCAAAATCATAAAAGCAGCGGGCGAACACCACAAGCGCGTCATCGTCCTCGACCGCCCCAATCCCCTCGGCGGACTAACAATAGATGGACCCATAACCGAAGAAAAACGGCTATCCTTAGTCGCGGGCCTATATCCAGTACCCCGCGCATACGGACTCACAGTAGGCGAACTCGCCCGGTATCTCAACCGGGAACACCTGCTCGCGTGTTCCCTCACAGTCGTCCCCATGGAAGGCCACCAGCGCAACACGCGCTGGACAGACATCGGACGCGAATGGGTCCCCCCATCGCCCAATATCCCATCGCCCCAGGCTGCTATAACCTTTGCCGCAACCGGCACCATTGGCGCATTGGGAACCCTGCACATCGGCGTTGGAACCGACATACCCTTTCAAATCGTTGGCGCGCCGTGGATCAACGCAGAAAAAACTGCCCGTGACCTGAACGCCATGCAACTGCCCGGCGTAGAATTTCAACCCCTAATATTTGAACCCGACACATGGCTCTTTCGCAACAAAAAAGTACAGGCTATATTCCTGAACATAAAAGACCCCATCGCCTTTCGCCCAACGCGCACAGAAATATCCATACTCGCACATCTGGTGGCAACATATCCCGAATTCAAAATCCCAAAAGACCGGTATAAACGCTTTGACGACGCCATGGGAACCAGCACCGTGCGCGAAGCCCTCTTGAAAGGCGAAAGCGCGCGGGAAATATGGGAGCGGTGGGAGGGGGAATTAGAGAAATTCGCTACTGTGCGGGAAAAGTACTTTTTGTATTAAAAAGGAGTACCCCATGCCCGGCATCATATTCTGGGATGTCGATACCCAATACGACTTCATCATGCCCGACGGCAAACTCTACGTCACCGCATCGGAAAAGCGCTTGCCAAACCTCAAAAAACTCACAGACCACGCAAGACAACGGGGCATCCCCATATTTGGCTCGGTTGACAACCACCAGATAACAGACCCCGAAATCTCCGACAACCCGGACTTTTTGGAAACCTTTCCCCCCCACTGCATAGCTGGAACCTCTGGACAAAAAAAAGTATCCGAAACCCAACCGCAAAACCCCCTCTGGATTGACCCGGACGCCCAGGGCGACCTCATCAGAGAGGTACAAAAACACCGCGGTGAAATCATCTTTCGCAAACAGCGCTTCGACGTCTTCACCAACCCCAACGTCGAACCCGTACTCAACGCCATCAAACCAGACCGCATCGCACTCTACGGCGTAGCCCTCGACGTATGCAACGCCTATGCAATTCCCATTCAGCTCGTCCTGGACGCAACACAAGCCATTGACCCCGAACGCGGCGACCGCATGGTAGCGGAATGGCGACGACAGGGCGTTGAAATTGTATCGACGGATGAAATTATCAACACGTAACAAACGGGCGAGGCATGCCTCGCTCCTACACCCTTCAACAATTTTTAATTCTTAATTCTTAATTCCCATGAACGTCTTCCTTCGCCTCATCACCTACATCCGCCCTTACCTGGGCCGCGTGTGCATCGGCATTGGCGCCACCCTCGTCATTATTGGCCTGGATGCCGCGCAACCCCTGCTCATGCGCGAAGTCATCGACAACATATTGACCCCCTACTTCACAGAAGGGAATTATATTGGCGGTGACTTCCCCGACACAAAAATCGCAACCGACTTTGACCGCCTCCAATATTACGCCCTGATCCTCCTCGGCGTCTATATCCTCCACACCATCTTCAGCTTCATCAACCGCTACTTACTCAACCGAACGGGCCAGGACATCCTCTTCAGCCTCCGCGTCCAGGTCTATGACCACCTCCAGCACCTGGGACTGCGCTTTTACAACGACCGCAGCACTGGCGAATTGATGTCGCGCGTAACCGCCGACGTCGAATCCCTCCAGAACACCGTCACAGACACCCTGGAACGCGTACTCGTCAATATCGCAACCATCGTCATCTATGGCAGCATCCTCTTTGGCCTCAGCTTCGAACTCGCCCTCATTACCCTGTTACCCATGCCCTTATACAGCACACTCATCATCTTATACAACCACAAAGTGCGCCCCTATTACACAATGGCACGCGAACGCATAGCCGACATCAGCGCCCTTTTGCAAGACAACCTCTCGGGCATCCGCGTCATCAAATGCTTTGCCCGCGAAGGCCACGAACTATCTCGCTTCACCCAAAAATGCAAAGCCTTCCTCACCATCAGCATCACCATCATCAAAACCCGCGTCGCCTTCTTCCCCATTGCCCGATTGGTCATCTCAATGGGACCCCTCCTCGTCCTCCTCTTTGGCGGGCGACAAGTCATCTCGGGCGACCTCACCATCGGCACCCTCTTCGCCTTTCAAAGCTTTCTCTGGCGCTTCTATGGCCCCGTAGAAAGCCTCACCCGCATCAACGACACCATCGTGCGCGCAGCCGCCTCAGCCCGTCGCATCTTTGAAATCCTGGACACCCAACCCGAAATAAAAGACACCCCCAACGCGCGCTCCTTTGACCGCCTGAACGGCAGCGTTGAATTTCAGAACGTCACCTTTTCCTACGAACACGGACCCCCTGTCCTCCAGGACGTCTCCCTCAACGT
>JAGWBW010000041.1:0-12615 GCA_021295695.1 Candidatus Latescibacterota bacterium | reverse complement strand
TCCGGCACCGTGTGCGTTGACGCCCACGACCTCAAAAACATGCAACGCGCATCCCTGCGCAGCCAAATAGGCATGGTCTTACAAGAACCATTCCTCTTCAACGGAACCATCCGCGAAAACATCGCTTATGGCAAACTCAACGCCACCGAAGCCGACATCATCAACGCCGCCATGATGGCCAACGCACACGACTTCGTCTGCGGATTCCCCGACGCTTATGACACCCACATTGGCGAACGGGGCGTACGCTTATCCGGCGGCGAAAAACAGCGCATCTCCATAGCCCGTGCCATCCTCAACGACCCGCGCATCCTCATCCTGGACGAAGCCACATCCTCTGTTGATACCGAAACCGAAATGCTCATCCAAAACGCCCTTGAACGCCTCATGGAAGGCCGCACCACCTTTGCGATCGCCCATCGCTTATCCACCGTGCGCCGCGCCGACTGCCTCTACGTCATCGACCCACACACACCCAGCTACTCGCCAGTGACGGCCTCTACGCCCATTTGTGCGACATGCAATTCGCTTTGGAAGAGGCGTGACATGGACATTATGATACAAAAACTCATCCCCGAAACCATTGACATACGTCAAAACGGCGAAAGCCTGCTCCTTTTTGCCGACGGAGAAGAACTGAACATCGATCACATCGTGCGCTGCTTTCCCTTTTCCACGCCCGACCAATGGATCAGCCTCCGCGACAAAGACGGAACCGAACTCGGCCTCATGCCCACGCTCAACGGACTAAACGCACAATCGCGGGCACTCATTGAAGAACACCTCAAAGACCGCTACGACATCCCCCAAATCCAAACCGTATTCAACATCGAAAGCAACAAAGAGGGCGGCACAAACTGGGACATCGACACCAACGCGGGTCCCATGAGCTTCACACTCCGCGGCGACCAGAACCTCAACCTCAACGCATTTCCCGAAATCGTATTCACCGACGCCATAACGCGCAAACGCTACAAAATTCCCGACTATACCAAACTCGACCGCGCCAGCCAAAAAACCGCCCGCGCGTACCTGCCCATGGGCTCTCGCCACTACTCTGGCCGCCGAGGGGGAAGAAGCAGGAGATGAATTAAAAATTAAAATCAAAAGCGGGATAAGCGTACATAAAAAAAGCCGACCACAATGTGGTCGGCTTTGAGGACAAAGGCGTAGGGTAATGCGACCCAGATGGGACTGATCCTCCTCAATAAAGATAACGAGCCTGTAAAAAATTAACAAGACGCCCTTTTGCATTTATTGCCGTGACAGGGCAATAATGATTGAAATTGCCGTTCCGATGTTGGCAAGCAGAACTGTAATGAGCAGACCGACAAGCCACTTGAAATTGCTGTTCATGCGGTTGTCAATGTCATTCAATCTGTTTTCGATATTGGAAAACCGATTGTTCATATTCGTGTTCATGCTGTCAAGGCGGTTAGTGAGTTGCTCGCTAATCGCTTCCAACACGGCAACACGGCTTTCAATGGTTGGAATCTGCATTGAAAAACTCCAGTGCGATCAAAGTATTTGAGTGGTTCTGGTTTGCCAATGTTCTGGTCATATATTTCATAATAAAATCCTGCGAAAATCCCTACTTCTCACTTCCTACTTCCTCCTTCACCCTTCTCACTCCGTCTCAACCCCATCATCTTCGACGCGATCTCGACCTCCTCGGCAAACGCCTCTGCCTCATCGTCGTACGTATCAAACGGATCGCGGAAACTCAAATGGAATTCATTTTCCAAATACACCGAATCCCAATCCACAATATACCGCACCCGATTTTTTGACAGCGTCTTCACCATCGCCGCCCGCGCCTTTGCCCGCGTATCAGCAGGAGGCATCGCACAAGCCTGTTCAACGCGCTCATCCGTCAGCACCCGCTGCATCTTACCCTGCTGCTCCAGATCAAAATACAACCCGCGATTGGGATCAATATTGTGATACTCCAGATCCAAACTCTGCAACCACGGATCGTCCCAACTCAAATTCTCCGACTCGCGAAACGCATCCAACAACCACTTCTTAGCCACCCAATCAACACGATCTGTCAACTGCATCGGATCGGACTCCAGATCATCGAGCGTGCGCTCCCACTCATCGAGCACCCAATCCGACTCCTCATCCAACCCCCTCAAATGGCGTTGTGACAAGTCCAAATAGCTGCGCTGAATATCAATTGCCGAAATCGTGCGACCATTTTGCCGGTCCAGAATCCACTTATGTGTTGGATCACGCGAAATCTCCTTCAGCGCCCACACCGGATCACCCAGCCCCATATCCTGAGGAAAAATCTCGCGCTCCAGAAGATTTAGCACCATCGCAGTCGTGCCAACCTTCAGAGCCGTCGCATACTCCGACATATTCGAATCGCCCACCAAAAGGTGCAACCGGCGGTATTTGCTGTGATCTGCCAGCGGTTCATCTCGCGTATTGATAATCGCGCGAGAAAACTGAATCCACTGATAAATCTCTGTCACAATATGATCGGCACGCTGAGAAATCTGGAAATCAATGGGATCCTCTCGGTCGGCATTATCTCGCGCATTATGCCCATAATAATAAAAACTATCGTCATAACTGCCCACGCGACCTGCACCGCAAAAAATCTGACGCGTCACCAAAAACGGCAACAGCGCGGGAATGACAACCGTTGAAAACGGCACATTGCGCCTGACCAGATAATTTTCATGACAGCCAAACGTCGCACCCGTATAATGATCGATATTATTCTTCAAAAACGAAGCTTCTTTCGCCAACCCCAGCGCGTGCAATGCCCGATACAAAATGAGATCACCCGCCCGATCAAAAGCCACAATATCCCACAACCCCATACACTCCGGCGTGGCGTATTCCAGATGCCCCATATCGATATAAACCCGCCCGGCATTAAACAAAAAACCCCCATTGCCCGGGGGTTCATCCCGACCGCGATAGTGAATATCCACAATCCCCATTCGATCAACGTGAAAAATGTGATCCTTCACCTTCACCGAAATCGTATCGGGACTCACAAAACCCTCGTGCTCGGGAGCCAAACACCCATATTCGGTTTCTATGCCAAAAATGCGATCTCTCATGGGGGATCCTTAATGATAGATGGGCGAGGCATGCCTCGCCCCTACAATGAACCACCATCCGCAACAACGGGCGGGTTTTCAACCCACCCCTACAATGTAAACTGCGCCAAAGCGGGCGCAATTTCTTCTGCATCGACATTGCGATATTTGTTTTTTCCCAACTGCGACCGCCCGAGCACCACCGCCTCCACCTCCATGTCCTTCAGCTCTGTCTCAAGCACATCAGCCACATCGGCTTCCCCTGCCATCTGATCGAGTTGCTCCGCATCGGTGGGCACCTCATCCAGCTTCCCAACCCATCGTCCCATTGCCCAGGCACGCAACGCAGCGCCCGCCGCATCCGACAGAGACAACGCACCCGTATCCAAATCCGACAACTCGCGCCCCATCATCACATCCGCCTCCACAACGCCGCCCACAACAGCCCATCCCTCGTGACGGTGAAACGCGCCATCGTAATCCACAGAATAAAAAATCTGCGCGCCCTCCTGCCCGTCCAGCTCTGCCAAAAGCACCCGCGCCAAAAACGGAGAATGCACCACATCGTCAAAACCCGCCTTCACCGCAGGACCGAGACCAAAATACACAATTTGACGCAACGTCACATCATCTTCTGAATAATTAAACCCAATCGAATGCGCCATATCAATCGCAGCCTGCCTGAGCTTCTCGATATCCGTTGAATGCCCAATTCCCGCGAGCGTGATGCGATCGTACACCTCAAACAATTTCTGCTGGTTCTGCGACAGCGTCAGCAACAAAATACCATCCTCGTATCCCACGCCCACAACCGGACTACCCGCCCGAATCTGATCTTCAATATAATCGCGCCGATTCGCAACAGCCTCTGCCCAGCGATACGGCTCATCTGACAACATCATGTGCGTCCCGCCTCCTCCCCATCCACGTACTGTACATACAACTGTCGCAACGCCTCGGTCTCAATCTCTTCCAGACCCGACGCCGTAATCGTCTTCACCGACGGAAAAATATCAGCCGAACGCTCGTATCGCCCCGTCGCCGAATCGTATTCCGACGCCGTATCCAAAAGCTGAAGCGCGTGCCCGATTGCCGCATCGCGATCCATCTCCACAAACCGCCGACCGCCCCAGCGATTCAAATAATACATCGCCCCGCGAATCGCCGGAGACCCAGACCCTGTCGTCGTAAAATCGGCACTCTCAAACTGCGCCCCCAGCGCATCGTAAAAATAAATTTTGCCCCGCGCATCCACCCGATCATACGTCGCAAAAATGGGAATCACAGCACCAATACCCTGCATCGCCAACGGCAAATTATCCTTAATCAACAGCGACAACCGGCGCAACTTCGCCTGCAAACTCATCTCCTGAAGCAACCGACGGCGATAATACTGAAACGCATGCTCCAGAATGCGCGCGATCTCAAACGCAATAGAAGGTGACCCCGAAATCGCCATCACCGAATACGCATCCAGATCAACCACCTTATCCGCGCGGTCATAAAGCACCATATTGCCCGCAGTGGCGCGGCGATCACCTGCAACGAGCACGCCATCGGCATATTGAAATGCCAGAATTGTCGTCGCATCCGTAGGTTCAAAAGGCAAATCGCGCTGGGACTGTACATCGCCCAAATTCTCACCCGGAAACCGGTAGCCCGCTTGCCGCAGCAAATCGACAAAATCCCCACCCGATTGCATAATCTACTCGCCTGTACGCTGGCGATAACGCCGCGCCTGGTTGGGATCAACGCGCCGCATGCGCCGCATCAAATCGCGTGTATCTGGCCGCTCCACCTTCGGGCGTGCAGGACCACCATCGCCATCATCGCCCGGACCGGGTCCTCCCGGATCGACCGGCTTCGTCCGTCGCTCAAACTGTAAGACCTTATCCATTTACGGCCTCCTTGAAATTAATTAAAAATTAAAACCAAAAATCAAAACCAAAAACCAAAATTCAGTGGATGAACTACGACCGGTTGTAAACCACTCCCCAATTCTTAATTCCTAACTGATGTTACGCATGTCAGGCGTTTTGTCATGCTGAGCGGAGTTTGGTAGGAGATTCTTCGACTTCGCTCAGAATGACAGGCGTATTATCGCATTATATTGTGCCTCTGCGTAACGTCAATTCCTAATTCCTAATTCTTAATTCCTAATTCCCAATTCCTCCAACGCAGCCAAAAAACCCTCCAACGTCTCCGAACGATCAAGCACCTCATTATAACGCGCTACCCGCTCCGCATCCACCAATAATTTCATATCCACCGCATGCTGCCGGCCATTGCGCTTAAACACAATGCGATCCCAATTAATCGACGACACATAATCGCCAAACTTCTCCAAACAGCGCCCTCGAAAATACGCCCGCGTCCCCGAAGGCGGTTCCGACATCGCCGCAGCCACCTCATCATCGCCCACCACACGCACCATCTGCCCCTGTGACTCCAGCAAATAATACAAACCCTCATCCCGATCCACATTGCTATATTCCAGATCCTGACTCTGCATCCAGAACAAATCATCGGGATTATCCCACGCCAGATTCTCCGCCTCGCAAAAACTATCGATCAACCACTTCTTCGTCACCCAATCGCACACACCCACCAGATCCATCGGATCGCGACTCAATTTCCCCAGCACATCGCCCCACGCCGACAACACCCAATCCGTCTCCTGATCGCGCCCGGCAAACTCGCGCCGCGCCAAATCCAAAAACGCATCCTGAATCTCAACCGCGGGAACGAGGCGACTGCCCGGACCCTCCACCTCCACCAACCACGCATGCGACTGATCTCGAGCGATATTCTTCATCGCCGCAATCGGATCCTTCAGCCGATAATCGGGCAAACAATCCGCCTCAATCAAATCGATCACCAGCGCCGTTGTTCCCACCTTAAGCGCCGTCATATACTCCGACATATTGGCATCGCCCACAATCACATGCAACCGGCGATAACGCGCTGCATCTGCGTGGGGTTCATCGCGCGTATTCACAATGGGACGCTTGTGCATCGTATCCACACTCGCGATCACCTCAAAAAACTCCGCGCGCTGCGACAACTGATAAATCGGCGCCCGATCCTCCCGCTCGACACCCACCTTGCCAGCCCCGCAAAAAATCTGCCGCGTGGGAAAAAACAGCAACAACCCCTCCAATATACGCTCGAAAGGCACCGAACGATCCATCAAATAATTCTCGTGGCACCCATAGCTATGCCCTTCAAAATCCGTATTATTCTTATACATCCGCACAGTGCCCTGATCCAGCACCTCCGTTCGCCGCCGCGCGCAAATATCGACAATGCGCTCCCCCGCCTTATCCTGTGCCACAAGCTCGAACAAACTTATGCACTCACCCGTCGAATACTCCGGATGCGTATGATCGTTATAAAACCGGGACCCATTGTAAATAATCAAATCGCTCTTCAATTCCGCAAACGGAATTTTCCGCTTGCGATCCTGTTGCAAATGTACCTTTTCATCGGCATCATTCAACAGATTTTTAACTTCAAACCCCCGCTCATCTCGACGGGGGTTTTCCAATCGATAATCCCACAACGGAACAAAGTGCTGATAGCAGCGGATCAACTGCATTGACTCCTCCACCACATCGACCCTATCCACCCCGTCGATCGTGATTCCGTATTCTGTTTCTAACCCAAATAAGCGCGTCATATCACACCACGCCATGCCCGGAGATGCGGCGCTCTCGCCTGGGGCGAATCGGTGCTGCGCGCACCACATTTTCCGGATCGTAATCCAGCAACTTCAACCAATCCTCTGTATTATCCGTCGGCGGGAAAATCTCATTTTCGCTATACTCCATCTCGATCCCCGCGAGCAAATCGTCAAAACCAATCCCATCTTCTGCGCCAGATGCAATACACCGCTTAATCGCAATCTCCTTCGCGCGCTGCACAATAGACTCGAGAATTGCCCCACTGCACAGATCCCCGCGGGTCAACACATCCTTTCGACCGCTTCTAAGCGTCACCTCCAAAAAGCGCGTATCATCGCGCGCGGCATATATCTCGGCAATCGCGCGCGCCACCAGATCGTCAACTGCTGCCCGCGCATTGCCATCCTGCGCGTTTAACGCAGCCTCTGACAGTGGCAAATCAGCCGTCAAATAAATACCCAAAATCTCGCGCGCTGCATCCTCGTCCGGACGAAGAACTTTAATTTTCCGATCAATACGCCCCGGACGCAAAATCGCCGGATCGATCAAATCTGGACGATTGGACGTCAAAATAATCACCACATCTTGCAAAGACTCGATCCCGTCCATCTCGGAACAGAACATCGGCACAACCGTATTTGAAATATTGTGCGACCGAATTGCCCGCCGCGTACCCAAAACCGACTCTGCCTCGTCGATAAACACCACCGGCAAAAACCCCTCGCGCCGCTTCTCGCGCGCCTGAGAGAAAATCTCGCGCACCTTGCGTTCCGACTCTCCCAACCACATATTCAAAATCTCGGGACCCTTAATATGCATAAAACACGCCTTGAGATTCAGACCGTCTTCCTGCACCTGCTTCTCCAGATTATAAGCCGTTGCCTTCCCAATCAAAGTCTTGCCACATCCCGGCGGACCATACAATAAAAACCCCTTGGGCGTACTATAATGAAACCGCTTAAACAACTCCGGATGCAACACCGGCATCTCAATCGTATCTTTGATCGCCTGAATCGCATCTTTTTGCCCACCGATCTTTTCCCACGGCAAATCGGGAACTTCCTCCAGATAAAAATCCTTAACCTCGGAATGGGGCATCTTCTCCAGCGCCACGCGAAAAAGGGGATCAATGCGCACCTCCTCGCCCGCCTTCAAAGACTCGCGCACCAGATCTGCCCCCCGCAGAAGAATATGCGTCTGCGAACCGTGTTCTTGCCCCACCTGCAAACGCCCATCGTCCAGCACATCGACAATTTTACCCACAGTACCCGACGGAGACTCGCCCATATCGCCCACCACGGCAAATGCCTCATTGACAAGCACCCGCGTCCCCACCTTCAAACTGCGATCATCCAACCGCGCATCCACATTGGCATAATACTCCGCCCCCCCCACCGTAATATACACCACACCATTCTCTGGCGGCGCCAACAACGTCCCTACGCGATTGGCCGGCGCCGTCACCTTCTCCAGCGCCCCCTCCAACTCCACAATCGTGCGCCTTGCCTCCTCAAACGTAATCTCATCTTCCTGAAGCTGCCGGCGCAACTGGTACAACAGGGGCCGCCGTCGGTCTGTTTCATCCATCGTCATCAAAATTTGATCGATAATGGACAGCGACTGAAACGTATGCTGCATATCCACATAGTCCTGAAGAAAATCTTCAGGCGACTTTCTCTGACGATCAGAATCGTTGGTATTGATGGCTTACCTCCGGATCAGGATGTGCAGGATTTAAGGATGTACAGGATGCCACCCCACGCCCCACCTTCTGGATCGCGGCTTACACCATGCCGCGATGACGGCACGGGGACCGTCCCCTGCGTCTTCTGTCAAGAATAGCATATCTCAAAACCCATGTCAAGCTGTGTTGCCTACTCCTTTTCGAGCTTTTCCAATTTGCGTTCTATATCAATTTTAACCTCAGCGACAATATTGGCAATCGGATCCCTCTTTCCCGCTTTAATCACCACAGGCTTATTGATATCAAAATGCATCTTGTGTTCCAGCACCAGCCCGCGCGTCGCATCGATCACCCACGAACCCCCGCCTGTACCCTTTCCATTATAATACAAAGAAGCCGCACTCACCTCAATCCACCCCGCGTATTCCACCTCACTCTTTTCATCAATAGACACCTCCACCCGCCCCTTCTCATTCTTAATATTCTTCACCTCATAAGTACTCTTAATTTTAATCTGCGAATCGCGCCCCAGCATATCCATACTCGCAAACGGACGCCAAAAAACGCGCTCGCCCGTCCAGGTATCGCCCTTATTAACCGGCCCATCCGGCAAAACAGGCGCAAACGCCGGAATCGCCCCCTGGTACATATCCGTAATCAAATCTTGCCGCTCTACGCGAAACGCTGGAAAATCGGGATCAAACTTCTGCACCACGCCCTCGGGCGTCACCTGCCAGGTAAAAACCCTGTCATTAAACATATCAAACGTAAACGGAAACTGCTCATACGTCTGCTTCTCGCCCAAAAAAATCGCTGCACTCGCACCCTTTTTAATCTCAGCGCGAACACCCATCACCCCCTCGGGTATAGTCCTCCCCGGCAACGCCTGCGGCACAACCACCTCTTCATGACTGCGCCACTCATTATCTATAATCACGCGAATATGCCCGCTCTGCATCACAATCTGCTCGCCCTGATTGCTATAATACTCCACCCGGAACTTGTGTTTATACCGCGCCTTGCGCCCCTCGGGGAACTTCAGCTCCAACGCTGTGGGCTGTGCCCAACAATCGGCGGCAACACCGACGAGCAACCCAAAAATGATAAATAATTTTAATATACGCATAAGAACCTCCTTCACCGCCTTCGCGTGCGCTTCACCTGCACGGGACGGCCATTCTTCTCTGCCGACTCCCATGCGGCTTCTGTCAACTGAATCACGCGCAAACCGCACACCGGCGGCACCTGAACCTCATCGCGCCCCAAAATCGCATCCACAAAATTTTGATCTGGACTTACAAACCGCGAAGGCAAACTATTGGCATCCACCTCTACGGGTGCGCTGCCACCGTATTTGCACGTCAACTTCCCATTGCGAGAATAAATCGCCCCCTTTGTGCCCCAAATCGTAATATCCTCCCACATCCCGGGACCCGGACCTGTACCCACAATAGAAAAATTCGCCAACGCACCATTCTCAAACACAATCGACAGCGCCGAATTGATATCCACCTCTGTATCCAGATTATCCATAAACGCCGACACGCGCGCGGGCGCCTGATCCACCATCCACAGCACAATATCCAGCAAATGACTCCCCGAATCATTCAACTGTCCCCCGCCCGACAGCGCGTGAACCTGTCGCCACTTCCCCTGTTGATTCTCATACCAGTGCTGATCTTGCATCGCCTGAATAAACTGGACCTCTCCGATCTCCCCAGCCTGAATCTGATTCCGAATAAACCGAAACGTCGGCGATAGGTGCCGTTGATAGGACACCATCAAAACCCGATCCACCTCCTCTGCCTTATCCATCACCTGAAACGCGTGATCAACCGAACACACCATCGGCTTCTCTGTCAGCACATGCAGACCCTTATCCAGACTATCCATAATCTGTTCAAAATGCAACGTATGCGGCGTTGAAATCTCGGTCGCATCCATCTCCACATTATTCAGCATCTCCCTGTGATCTGCAAACCTTGGCAACGCCTCTGCCTGGGGCACGCGCTCGAACAACCGCGCAAAACTCGCCTCACTCGGATCTGCGAGAGCCACAACCTCCACATCCTGCATCTTCATCAAACGTCCGATATGACCGCCCATATTGCCGCCGCACCCGATCAAGCCCATTCGCACCTTCTCCATTTATATCTCCTTTTTTAGGTAAGAGGTAAGAGTGCTCGAATATAGTTTCACAGATACAATACCGCAATAATAAAAAAAGGCCACTGGACAAAATGTCCAATGGCCTTTTTGAATCGCTGGTAAAACCAGCTTACTTCAACAGCAGCATCTTCTGGATCGAGGTATTTGAACCCGCCACAATCTTGGCGATATAAACGCCACTACCAACACTGCGGCCCATATGATCCTTAGCATCCCACTGGACACTATAACGACCTGCTGTATAATGCCGGCTCACGAGTTGACGAATCTCCTGCCCGATCGCATCGTAAATGATGACAGACACATCTGTGTCTGCGGGCAATTCGTAGGAAATCGTCGTTCTCGGGTTAAACGGATTGGGATAAACCGCCGAAGCAAATTCTGTGGGCAAGATGAAACGCGCGCCCAACAGCACCTCAATCGGATTCGAACGATTAATCGTCCCATCCAGATCAATTTGCTCGAGCAGGTAATAAACCTTCTCAACTGCGGGAAGGCTCGCATCCTCAAACACATAATCCATCAACTGATCGGTCGTACCAGCACCTGCGATGAGCGCGCTGACCACCTCGTAGGTCACGCCATCCGTGCTGCGAAGCACGCGGAAACCCGCATTATTGGTCTGCGAAGCCGTCGCCCAGTTCAGCACCACGCGATTTTCGATCACGGATCCGACAAAAGACGACAACTCAATCGGCACCTGCTCGTCAAACTGAACAGTCACTTCCTCAGAAGCCATGCCATCAGAAGCCGTCACCTTCACAACAGCGGAACCCAAACCAGTCGCGGTCAACGTATAGACGTTCTGCATATCCATTTCCGGGTGACCATCGACCATTGCCGCGCCATCTACTTCATGCGAAAAGGTAATCTTCGCACCCTCGGCAAAACCCAGCGCAGTAATTTTAATCGTCGCTTCGCCACCGCGCGGAATCGTCGCAATATGTGCAGACACTTCCAGCCGCGGACCGAAATTATACATCACCGGTGCGGGATTCATCAGCATCGTCTCTTCGCCGGAAGCGAGAACGCCTCTAAACGGCACAGCCTCGGCACCCGTCATCAGCTTCAGCGTGCCCAAAAAACCACCATTGGACAGCATCACCGCTTCTTCGGCACCAATATCGACCTGATTACCGGAAATACCCAGCACAGTCATACCTTCAGCAGGCGTAAACCCCTTGTACATGGTCTCGCCATCAATTACTTCTGTGCCCTGGATTATCATCGCCGCCTCAGCTGGTTCAATCCCATCTACATCACCTGCAAACACCTCAATAGCAATCTCTTCATTGGCACCAGCACCGGCCGCGAGCATGCCATCATCCATCATATTCATCATGTCCATGCCCACAACGGCATCCAGCGCGGGAATGCGCTGCTCGACAAACTCAATCGTAACCGGATCCGTCGTAGCCATACCATCACTCGCCGTCACCGTCACCTTTGCCGGACCACTCGCCGTCAGCGTCAGCACGGCACCATCTGGCGCGCTCATAACATTATCGAGCATTTCGCCCTGCACTTCAAACGCAATCGTCGCATCGGCAGCAAAATTGATCGCCGTCACCGTCGCCGAACCCATACTACCTGGCGGCACCGGAATAACAGTTTCATCTGCTTCCAGCCTGGGCTTGACATTAAAACTGATCGTACTCATCATCGCCATCATTTCCGGCGCGATAACATCGCTCGACGCTGCACTTTCGGCAAGCGTCACACTCTTAATGCCGAGATGAAATTCCTTATCCGTAAGATCTGCCACGGTAGAAAACTCGGCGCGTCCGATAAAACCAGACTCGGGCAGTGTAACAGGCGCAGTCGCTGCAAAATTTACGCCCGTCGCTTCGGGAATAGCAAACAGAAACGCACTATTCTCGACCTTATCGAGCTTTAATTCTTCAGCTTTAAAATCAAACTCAATCTTCACACCAATCAGCGCCGTGGTCACGCCCTTGGCGAAAACCTCAACCACAATTTTCGCGCCCTCTCCGGAGACATTGCCCGAATGAACGCCTTC
>JAGWBW010000246.1 GCA_021295695.1 Candidatus Latescibacterota bacterium | reverse complement strand
CCCATCCAGAGATGCGAGAGAGGTTCGACGATTTGCTCGCCAAACTGACCTGAACCCATCACATATCTTTGCATAGGGGTACTCATGCAAGAGACTGGTAGTAACTATGATACCCATTGGTGGGCACTAATCTATGACCAATGGAACGAGACTGGTGGCCGCTCTGCACTAAATGAACGGGAGTTACATTTTTATCGAAATCAATTGCAGAACACGCGTGGTGCAATATTGGAGGCTGCCTGTGGAACGGGTTGTAAAATGCTGCCTCTGCTGCTGGATGGGCTTGATATCTTTGGCTTTGATATTTCGCTTCCCATGTTGGAAGTGCTCAGACACAAGGCAATAAATTTGGGAATTTCAGATATAGATTCTCGAATCTCACAACAGGATCTTGCCGATTTTATCTATGACCGCCAATTTGCAGCGGTTCTCATACCTGCCAGTTCCTTCATGATGCTGCCGACTCAGCAAAGCCAAATCGACTGCCTTCGACGTGTCTATGAGCATCTGCAGCCAGGAGGACGCCTACTCCTGAACTTCTACATTCCATCCTACACAGAAGACATACTCCTTCACCAGGGCATCCCGCCAGCAGAGGAGGAGTTCGGTGAGTGCAGGCACCCCGAGACGGGGAAGCCGATTCAGGTTAATTACTCAAAAATATGTGACCTGACATCGCAGACGGAAACCTACACCTGGACCTTTGAGTATGATGGGGAGACGGCCAAAGTGCCAATGCAGGCTCGATGGATTCACAAGGAGGAATTTCAGTTACTACTGCGATTGAGTGGATTTGACCAGTGGGAATTATACGGGAGCCACGACGGCAAACCCTTTGTGGGTTCACCACATATCACCAATACCTACTGGACGGTAACCAAGTGACGACAGCAAGACAGAAAAAACAAAAAAACAGGAGGGAGGCGTCCAACACTATGGCTCTTGATATTGGTCGTGGAACTCTACTGTTTTGGTCAGCGAAGTCCGGGCTTTCCTCTGGGACCCTTGTGAAGCCCGGAAACTTTCAAGACCATCTGATACGCCAAGCCCTAATCGAAGTGCAAACCAGTCCTCTCACCGTGACGATTCCAGATGCGGCCTCAACGGGAAGTGTCCTGTTGGAAGTCGCCTGGGAGACGGTTCGCCTCAGAGAGTTTCCATATAGACCAAGTCGATTTGATTGCCTCTTCCTCTGGACAGACGAGCGTGTTGCCAGAAGGTTCAATTCAAAAAGAGCAGATGCTGAACTCTACGAAGTTGAGATTGTTGATTGCTCTCGTGTGTTTGCTGCGAATATGGATCTCATAAGCTATTTTGAAGAGTCTGAAACTCTCGGATCAATGTTTGAGAGGGCACGAGAATACTGGAGAACTGAGAGGAAAGACGAACATAGAGAGATTCTTTTGGAAGGCTCTATTCGGATTGCACAGACTATCTCATAGAAAAACCAGGCGGATTTCATTGCCACGACAAAGCATCTACTGGAGAGATAGCTATGGAACTTGCTGTGAATTATTCTATCCAAGCGGCAGAGTTATTGCGGCAGCAGCAGGATCATTTGTTTGACCAAATTACAACGATTCAAGAAAGTCATCCCATTTACCTGCACTTTCCACTTAAGGTAGGCCTGGGTATCTCTGATGCAGTGAACACCCAGACCAATCAGCCGGCCAGGTGGGATCAGGTTGAAGGTCTAATGGAACAAACAGACACACCTTTTATAAACCTGCACCTGGCACCGGAAGATACTGATTACCCAGAAGTATCGGCCAATACCACGGATCCGATGCATGTCGAAATGCTGAGAGATAATATGATTCGGGATGTGAGTGCCGTGATCCGACGTTTTGGAGCAGAGCGGGTAATTGTTGAGAACGATTTCGATGGAAGAACACACAACGTATTACGTCCAGCGTTCTTATCAGAAGTCATTTGTCAGATAGTATCGGAGACGGGTTGTGGTTTGCTTTTAGATGTATCTCATGCTCGCCTGGCTGCCGACTATTTGGGTATCGACGCCCGTGAGTATATTACAGCCTTGCCGGTCCAACACATCCAAGAACTTCATATCACTGGCATCCACCGGATTGAAGGAACCTACATAGAGATGGCACGCCAGATAGGAGTGGATGAAGCAATTATTCAGCGCGTCGAGGGCCGTTTGGTGGATCACATGCCAATGGGACGCGATGACTGGTCGTTCTTGGCCTGGGTAATAGATCAGATTAACAATGGTTCGTGGGGGCGACCGTGGATTGTGACATTCGAATATGGTGGAGTCGGCGACGTGTGGGAAAAGATGACCAGATCGGAAATCCTGGTTGAACAGATCCCACGCCTGTATAGTATGCTCAATAAATAAAGGACCCGTAAAACTACAGTATTCTTTAGAAACGCATAACCCATTGCTCAACGGAACCTACCCGAAAACTCACCTAAAAAACAAGCGGCCCGTCTTGGACCGCAAAAACTTGTAACGCTTCCTTGTCTGCTTTACTTTTTTTATTTTAACCAGTTCTCTACTTGGAGATCGGAAATCCGTTGAAAATGTCTCTCATTGTTGGTGACAATCCCGAGCCCGTGAACCATTGCTGAAGCCGCAATCAAAATGTCTGCATCACCAATCAGTTCGCCTCGTTTGTACAGATCTGCATAGATTTCGGCGGCTTTTGAGATTGTCTCTTCACTTAGAGGAAGGATGATATTCCGCGAACAGAAATTCTCAAAAGTTGCTGTCTGTCGAGTCGCATCCTTAGCTTTCAGGCCGCGTAGAATCTCATACTGTGTAATGATCGAAAAGTGGAATTGATGGTGCTCTCTGAGATAGGCCCGAGCTGTGGGAATGACCGCGGATTGTCGGCGCATAATAGCACTGAGAATATCCGTATCCAATATCACTTTGGGTAAGGCCATTATTGGGTCCTATCTCCAAAAAAGTTCCGACGGTCGTGTGCAATCTTCTCAATGCTGTCGATATCGTCATCGGAAAGTCCCTCATAGACCTTTGCAGCCAGTTCAAGAAGATCATCGGAACTTTTTCCAAAAGGAGTTTCTATTTCAATACGAACGTGCTGCCCTTCAGATAGTTTAGGAGGTTTCAAAGGCTTGAAGACCCCATTTTCATATACGGCATCCATGGTCTGTTTCATCGTATCCCGCACCTCCTATTAAAAATAGTTGAGAGCTTTTAAGCCAATCCATCTCTAATGATTATAAAAAAAATATAGCTGGTTTTCAATTTAGAATCAAGCAATGTTCTTGTAAAGTATTTATTTTCAATCTCATATTGACTTGGCAGGACGTTAAAGGCCATTGCCTCCCCCACCACATAGAAAAGCACTATTGGTACCCAAAAACCAAACTGTCGCCACCGTCTGCTGATAAGCAAACCCTGGGCAAGGATTTCTAAATGCCAATACAAATCATTCCAATATCATCGGGCAATTTCTCTCAAGTTATCAGAAAACATGGGCCCGATATGCCCAGCCTCGATACCCTCCTTTCTCAAGATCGCAAGTGTACAGAAGATACGGCGATACATCGCGTTGCAGCTATCACTCCTGACGGAGAAATAGTTGGTTTTGGTTTTGCAGTGACAGGCCCCTGGGATCCGATTCTACGACCTGGCTATTTTGAAATATCTGTGAGAGTCGCTCAAAATTGGAGAAAACAAGGTATTGGAAGCAAAATCTACCAGGAACTTGAACGTTTCTCTATCCAAAATCACGCTGTTGTACTTCAAGGTTCAGTTAGGGAACAAAGTCCTGAAGACCTTATTTGGGCAAAAAAGCGTGGGTTCAATATAGAACAGCATGTATTTGAATCCGCTCTGGATTTATCTACTTTTAATCCTCGAAGTTTTGATGATGTATTGTCTCTCGGTTCCAAACTACATTTTTCATCCTTCGCTAATTATCCACAGAATGATGTATGGTTTGAAAGGTATCTTGACTTTTGGTGGGAGTTGGCCAAAGATGCGCCCGGTATGGAAGAAAAATCTCGTCCTGAATTAGAACAAATGAGGAACACATTATTTGCGATAATGGATCCCGCTGGTAGCATCTTAATTCTCGATGGCGAAAAATGGGTGGCAATGTCATTGGTAATCAGGGAAACTGAGGAAGTTTATTACAATAGCTTGACAGGTGTCAGTCGCCCCTACCGCGGAAGGAGATTATCGCTTGCTGCAAAAGTAAAAGCTGCTGAATTTGCAAAAAATCAAGGTGCGAAATATTTGCGAACACACAATGCTTCCAATAATGAACGAATACTTGCTGTAAATCGAAAAATGGGGTATAAACCTAAGCCAGGTATTTTTTTCTTATCTCGATCCATATATCATAGTTCGACTTGAACAGCAAAACAGGCAAAACAAAGAAACAGGATCTGGAAAATTCCAATATGAAAACACAAGAATCAATTGCAAAAGTCATCAACCGTGATATATGTGACAGTGGGGAAACCTATAGCCGCTATAAACAAAGAGTGAAAGAAGGAAAACCAACGCGAGATGAAAATTCAGAGACCCATTTTTGTGTCTATTTTTTGCCCTATGATTCCCAGAGCAAAAAGGTGTTTATCATCCACCATAAAAAGTCTGGCCTTTGGCTTTCTCCTGGTGGTCATATAGATAAAGACGAAACGCTTTTGGCAGCTTTGAACCGTGAGATAGGTGAAGAATTGGGAATATGGAACTTTTTTAAATCCGCACCACAACCGTTTTTGCTTACCATTACACCAATAGAAAATCCTCTGCAACCCTGTCAGTCTCATTATGACATCTGGTATTTGCTATTTACAGATGGCAGCAATTTCAACATTGATCTACAGGAATTTTATGCTGCCCAATGGTTGACTATTGAAGCCGCAAGGGAAATAGTCACTGATCCATCAACTCTTAAAGCCTTTCAACGGCTTCAAACGTAATTCAAAATGGCCTTTCTATATGGAAAAGCTGACTGAACGCCTGCTCCTGAGAGAGTTCATCATGATTCCATACGCAAAAGACACATCAAAGTGGGAAGGCCTCATCCTTATCATGCCCCCTCCAGAGGTATCACAAGAAATCGACCTCCTGCGAGCAAAGTACGATCCCCGCTCAGCTACCACCTGTCCGACGCACATCTCTTTGTCAGATCCCTTGAGCCGGAAAATGACGCCTGATCTTATCGATGAAATCAACAACGTCATTACTGATATCCTGCCATTCACGCTTTATTACGACAAGCCGCATGCCTCAACCAGACATCCTGGTGTCTCGTATCCGATAAGGCCACGAGAGCCTGTCGATAATTTAAAACAGATCCTCCACGCTTCATCGGCATTTTCCGATGAAGCGTATCACAGGCGCAACATAGCGCCGCACATGACCATTGCTGAGTTCATATCCATAGACGAGAGCCTTGAGCTTTGTGCAAGGCTCCAAAATTCAGCACCGTCTGGCTCTTTTTTGTGTGATAAACTGGTGTTCGTCGTACCCGATAAAAATTTTCGGTTCAAAAAGAGGGGAACATTCTTTCTTGCCGATTCAGGTAAAAAATAGAGACGGGGCATGGGCTGGTGGATTGACACGACATACGCACTCTAAAAGGAGATAGACCTATGTGTGCTCAGAAATTGGCTCCTGTTCATCCTGGGGAAGTGTTGATAAAAAATAATCCCAATATCATCTTCATGGTCGCCGACAACCTCGGTTGCGAAGCAGTCGATTATTATGGCGAAGGGATATTCGAAACGCCCAGATTGAACACAATGGCGGGCGAGGGTGTTGTCTTTGACAACTGCCTGATCGCAACCCCGCTATGTTCACCAGCGCGTTGCGCCTGGAACACAGGCAGGCATCCATATCGGGTTGGCATCAACTCACAGACCCGTCCAGATGATCCGGAATCCGGACTCTCGCTCCAGGAAGTCTCTATAGCCAGACTTTTGCGAAATGCCGGATACACAACCGGGCTGTTTGGAAAATGGAACCTGGGATATGCTGCAACATTCAACCCGCTACACCACGGATTTCATGAATTTTACGGCAGCAACGCCGGCCATGCCGACTACTACACCCACCTGTACAACCGCGACATGAAAAGCCACTTTTTTCGCGGTCTGGAACCCATAGCGCACGAGGGATACTTCGACACCCTGTTTACTGATGAAGCCATCAAATTTATCAACCGCCAATCCCAAGAGCCAGAACCCTTCTACCTGAATCTCGCCTTTTATGCTCCACACGGTCCCTACCAGGCTCCACCCGGATACTATCACAGCGACGACCCAATGGTAAACTACCAATATATGGTCGAATACCTGGACCTGTGCGTAGGGCGCGTGCTGGATGCGGTACACCGTTCAGGGATTGCGGAAAATACGCTCATCGTATTCCTGAGCGACCAGGGAGGTAGCCGGACCAATGAGCGTTCGCTAAGAGTAATCTGCAACGCGGTCTGGCCTGGAAAAATCGCTCCAAATACAAGAAACCATACCCCCTGGATACACTATGATCTCTATGCTACATTCGCCGCTCTCGCCGGTGCAACTGTGCCCGACGACCGCGTCATTGATGCCCAAAACGTGTGGCCTCTTTTCGAAGGCAAAGAGCAGCCCCTGGACCGCCCCATGCACTGGACGTATAGAACAGAGGACGCGATCCGTGAGGAAAATCTAAAACTCCACGCCACAGACGGCAAACCAGACGGCCTGTTCGATCTGAGCACCGATCCCGAAGAACAACGCGACCTGTGCGCCACCGCCCCTGAAAAAGTTGAAGAGATGATGGCAGAACACCTTCTCTGGAAACAAGCGTGTGAAGCCCAACAAACATCAAAAGCCTGAAACGCATAACCTCAATAGAACCTGTCCGCCCACCCCGGAGTTTTACAATGAACATCATTCTCTTAATCATCGACACCCTGCGCTACGACTATATCGGTGTCAACGGCAATGACTGGATCGAAACCCCCAACCTCGACCGCTTAGCCTCACAATCCTGGTGTTTCGACCGTGCCTTCGCAGCGAGCTTTCCCACCATCCCCTATCGCACCGACGTCATGACCGGCAAATACGGCAGTCCCTTTCACGCCTGGAAACCACTGCCCTTCAACACCAACGCACTGCCGTCTGTCCTCGGCGAAGCAGGCTACGCAACGCAACTCCTGCACGACACCCCCCACCTCGTCAATGGAGGTCACGCCTTCGATTATCCCTTTCACACCTGGACCTTCATTCGCGGTGCAGAAGTTGACCGCGCCTGGATAAATGACGAAGCCAAATGGCCCAGCAACTGGGCAAAAGACCCGCTCTTTGACATCCTTGAAGACGAGCTCCCAACACCAACCATTCAATATGCCCGCACCAACAGAGGCCGCGAAAACTTAGACGACTGGAACTGCGCCAGACTCTTTAACACCGCCGCCGAGTTTCTCCGCGACAATAAAAACCGGGAAAATTTCTTCCTCTGGATCGACTGCTTCGACCCCCACGAACCCTGGGACATGCCCCCCGAATTCATGCTCAAATACGACAAAACGCCTGACTATGACGGTCGCCTCGATCCCCGCATATTCAAGGGTGGAACGCAAACCCGCAGCAATCCCGACCTGCCCGATCAGGCCAAGGCCCGCATCAAAGCCAGTTATGCAGCCAAAGTCACCTGGATGGACCACTGTTTTGGCCGCTTCCTCGAAGCCTTTGAAGCCACGGGCCTGTCCAAAAATACCGCCATCCTCGTCGCAGGCGATCACGGCACCAACGTGGGAGAACGCGGCAAAATCGGCAAAGGCGCACCCGTTCGCGAACAAGAAATCCACATCCCACTCTTCATCAAAACACCCGAAGGCGACACAGGTCGCAGTTCTGCCATCTTTCAACCACAAGATTTCTTCGCCACCATCGCCAACCTATCAGGCGCGCCTGTTCCCGACAATATCGAAAGTCACAGCATGGGCCACCGCGAAATCGCTCTATCAGGCATAGCTCGCGGCAAAGCTATGCGACATCTTCAACGCGGCTACTTTACCGTCTTCGACCAGGAAGGCTATCTCGAATGGCACCCCAACCCCGAAGACAGCATCCTCACCCCCTACGGCTCTCTGGACAATATCGCTTCTGAAAATCCCGATCGCGTTAAAAACCTTCACGCCTCAGGCATCGCCGAACTCGAACGCCGCAATGCCGACCCCATCTTCATCGACTGGCTCAAAAATGGCGCCCCCGGCAATGTACCCGAATGCAATCTCTTCGACGGCTACCCCGGCCCCGAAGGCTTTGAAATGTACTCCGCCAGAAGCTACCAGGGCACTTAACTTCATCCAGGGAAGCACTTATGGACGCGAACCCAAACAAAGCAGATTATGAGATCACCCCCAAAAACCCACCGAACGATGGGATTATCTTCGTCGATCACGCCCCGGCAAGAAGGGGTGGAAATCTCGGGCACGCACTGGTGGAGTATGAAGACGGGAAAATTCTCGCCTTTTATCCCAACTGCAACGAGGACAACAAAGGTCACTCGGCCGTGGGATGGATGGAATACAAGCGTTCTGAAGACTACGGCGAAACCTGGAGCGAGCCAATCGTGCTTGACTATTCAAAAAACCTGTTCGACGAGGGGCAAAAAGGAGGACCCAACACCGAGAAATTTTCTGCCTTCGGCGAGAAAGCAGTTCTGACAGACAACGGTGACATCGTCATCTTCTTCCTCGTGTGTAACATCACGAACGACGCTATTTGGAGGCGTTTTCAGATCCCGACCTACATCATCAGTGAAGATGGAGGACACACATGGAGTGAGCCGTATGAACTGTGCGACAACCGGGGAAGGCTCTACGATGCCCGGTATTACAACGGAGAGATACTCGCGCTTCACTTCAAGAATGACAATGAGATCAACTTCCTGGGCAACCAGGACGAACACGTGTATCAGTTGTATGTGAGCAAAGACAGTGGCAGGACATTCGAGCTGCGCAGTGAGCTTCCCTTTGACACCACCGGAAAATCGTATGGCACTATGGGGATGCTCGCTTCGGGAAGCATCATTGTCTATATATATAACAGGAACGCTGAGGACACGATGGACTATGTAATAAGCGACGACGACGGTCACACCTGGTCCGAAACGAAGATCGCACACTTTAAAAAGAAGATCCGGAATCCTCAGATGGCCGTGCTAAACGGCAGTTATTTCCTGACCGGACGCAGTGGAAGTTACGGTGAGCAAGTGGAAAAAGGCCACTTTCTTCTGTATTCTTCAAAAGATGGTCTTAACTGGGATGATGGCACCATCTTAAGGATGCGCGAGGCAGGGACAGGCGCGTATTCGAACAGCATCGTGGTTGGTTCACACAATCCCAACAGACAGAACCGCCTGCTGATACAATCATCACACGCGTATGAACTGAGCCTGACCAACCTCCTACACTGGTGGATCGATACGACATAAGCACTCTAAATGGAGATATTCATGTTGAAAATTCGTCGTTATCAGGCTTCTGACCACA
>JAGWBW010000245.1:4731-6036 GCA_021295695.1 Candidatus Latescibacterota bacterium | reverse complement strand
GGGCTTCAGACGCTCGCCGTTGATTTCGAAACGTCCGATGAAGGCGTCCTGTTCCGATCCCAGCGTGTCCTCTCCGCCAGCCGGTACGACCATCCCCATCACGCTGTGTGATAGGGATCGCCAGGCGAACGAGAACAGGCCCTGCTTGCTGCGGCGAACTTGCAGCCAGACATAGGGATAGGCATCGGTTCCGATCTGCTCGCGTCTGAATTCCTCGACGGATATCGGCGAGATGTCGGGTACGCCGGCAATCGCGAGGGTGCCCAGCTGCCCCATGATGCCCGTTTCGAACTGGAAGTAGCGACCACCTGCCGCGTGTGGCATTCGGGCGTTGAATCTGCCGTCTCCTGCATCCCGCATTGACTCCTCCATATATTTGAGGTTCTGCCACAGCATATGACCTGCAAATCGGTCGCCGAATTCCTCGAACATGACGGCGTGCTGGTAGCTAATGTCGGGTTCGTGGTAGGTCCAGTCCTGGCCTGATGGGTAGGCTGTAAATCCGTTGTAGAGAAAGAAACGCCTTAGCACCTTCCAGGCATCGTGGACATGGTGCAGGTAGTGGGGGGGAGGTGTCTTGCCCGTCAGTGTGAAGGCGAGGCGTCCTGTCATCAGGAGGACACCACAGCCGAGGTACCCCGGATGGAAGGAGCCGTGATTCTCCACGGTGAGGTCGGGGTGGGACGTTTGTGTGCAGACCCAGTCTTTCAGTGGGCGACCGTCAAAGAGTCGCGTATCGACCCGATCGAGGTCGGTGGTAAATGTGTTGATGGCGAATAGCTTGCCTCGATACAGCCATTCGTCCGCGTGGGGATGGTCGGGGAGGAGACAATGCGCCCAGGCGAGAAGATAGCTGTCCCACGCATTTTCCTCCTCCTTCGTGTCGTGCCAGCGGCCATCCGGGGGATCGACCCCGAGAAATCGGTCCGCTTCAAAGGCGAGCACGCGATGGAAGGCTTCGAGTACGTCCGGTTCCAGTTCGTTCGCAACGTGGTTGGCTGCCATTGCAATGTCCGCGATCCAGAGGGACGATTCCCAGTCGTCACCCCACTGACCATTCCATTCGAGCGGCTCCGTCCTTCGCGACCCGCTCAGATGGTGCGCGCAGATCCAGCGGAGGCATCGGTTTAATCGGTCGAGCAGGACGGGTTTCTCGATTCCAGCAAGTGCCGGATCGAAGAACGCACTCTGATAGAGTGCCGCATAGCCTCGAAGTTCATCGCCCAGGGATCGGATGATCATTTCGTTGATCGGTCCGCCCGGGGGTTGAAACTCGTTCACATCGAGGGATCCGAAGTAGCCGTG
>JAGWBW010000245.1:650-4676 GCA_021295695.1 Candidatus Latescibacterota bacterium | reverse complement strand
TCGGCGCGCTCGTGTCGAGTGGGGGGTAGTCGATCATGCGGACGCTCCCGGCTCTACGGTTTCGTGTGGTTCGTCGCACTGGAAAACGACGAGTTTGCCGCTGTCAATGCGGTTTTTTACATCCCGCACGAATTCGCGGGCGAGGTTGGTATCGTAGAGTACCAGGGCGCCCGGTGACTGTGTGTGGGTTCGGAGACGTTCCGATTTTTCGCTCCAGGTCAATTGAAGCGTGTCGGAAGCATCTCCCTCAGCGATAAGAATGACGTATGCCACGTGGCCTCTTTTCTGTTCTTCAACATGAGATCGCTATTGTAGAGAATCCCCACTGGCCAACCTATCCAGTGGGGATCTGTGTTTGGTATTAATCGCAACATGACAAGATAATTCCGTTTAGCAATCAGACAAATGAATTTTCTGACCGGAAAGATGTCGAACGGCTCAAACTGTACCGGGCATTTGTGACCAGAGAGACAACATCCTCCAGAATCATATACAGACAGGGCACTAACAAAAGAATTATAGACGTCGCGAAAACAATACCAAATCCGAGAGAGATTGCCATAGGAATGAGATAATAAGCCTGGCGGGATGTCTCCAAAATAATCGGTGTCAAACCGCCAAATGTTGTCAACGTCGTCAAAATAATCGGCTTGAAGCGCCGAAGCCCAGCAGTGTGAATCGCCTCAAAAACCGAACACTGGGCACGCCTTTTATTTGCATAATCGATCATAATCAGTGAGTCATTTACCACAACACCCGACAAGGCGATCACCCCCATCAAACTGATAAGCGACAAATCATAACCGAGCAAAATATGGCCGATTACAGCGCCCACAATCCCAAACGGAATCGCCGCCATCACAATCAAGGGCTGGAAATAGCTGCCAAATGCAATGGCGAGTAACATATACACAATGGCCATCGCCATGGCAAACCCGCCCCATAGCGCCTGCGTTGACTCGCGCATCTCTGCCTGCGTCCCCTGAAATGTCCAGGTTAATCCCGGATGCTCAGCGCGAATTTGTGGCAACACATCGGTATTAATCGCTTCCATAACGCGCGTCATCGCGCGCTTGGGCTCCACGTCCATACTCACCGTCACCACGCGCCGACCATCTCGCCGATTAATACTTGTAAACGCTTCGCCACGCTCAATATCTACCACATCCATCAAAGGCACTTCTGTGCCATCGGGTGTACGCACAACAAATTCTTCGAGATAGCGAATATCCTTTCGCTCTGCCATCGGCAATTTCACGCGCATTTCAATTTCATTTGTACCGCGCAACTGACGCATCGCCAGCGCGCCGTAAAACGCATCGCGCAACTGACGCCCTACCTCAACCGCCGTCAGCCCTAAATTTCGGCCTTCCGGACGCAACACAAAATCAAACTGCGCTTTACCTTTATTGTAATTGTCACTCACATCGTGTGTCTCTTCAAATCCTTCGGCGCGCTCTAAAAATGCCCGACTGGCTTTGGCCAACACGTCGATATCCGAATGGCTCAAATCGACGCTGATATCCTGTTGCCAACCGCCCGGCCCGCTCTCGGCCTCAAACGTAATCTGACTGACACCATCAATATCCCCGATGTTATCGCGCCACAGTGAGATGATCTCTCCTGTCGTCATATCGTGTTCATCGGGCGGTTTCATCACAATTTCTACATCGATAAAACTCCCCCCGCGTACATTGGTTTTAATCCCTTCGGCCACGCGATAAAGGTTGTGCGCTTCAAACATGCGATGGGTCGATTCGGTCACCTCATGTGCAACCCGCGCTGCTTGATCCCGCGTGGTCCCCACAGGCAATCGGATACCCGCCTCAATCTCGTCGGCAGAAACTTCGGGCATCATAATCATACCCATATGATCGCTGTATCCATAACCGCCCACCACCATCAGCAAAGCAACAGAAGATGCAATCGTAACGTACCGATGCCGAATGCATACATCCAGAAACCTGCGATAGTGTTGGTCGATAAACCGATTGAAATGGTTGGCAATAGATTGTTGCCAGCGATGCGCAGGGCCATTTACCGGCGAAACAGCGCGTTTTGAAAGGTGCCCGAGATGCGCGGGCAAAATAAACAGCGCCTCCAAAAGAGACACGGCCAGCACAGTGATTACAACCGCAGGCAATGGCCACCAGAATTTTCCCGTGGTGCCGGGCATAAACAAAAGCGGCACAAAAGCCACAATTGTAGTCAAAATGCTGAACGTAACCGGCCTGGCAATATCACGTGTACCCGCAATGGCCGCCTGCATCGGGCTCATACCTTGTTCCCGATATTCATGGACATTTTCACCCACGACAATCGCATCATCCACCACAATGCCGAGCACCACCAAAAATGCAAACATAGAAACCATATTGATGCTCACATCAATAGCAGGCAGAAACAGCAGACTGCCAATGAATGAAATGGCCATTCCCATCATCACCCAAAATGCAAGCCGAAACTCGAGGAACATCGCCAGAATAAGCAAAACAATCACAATAGCCAGCACCCCGTTTTCGATCAGCAAAAACAACCGATCTTTGTAATCCTCTGCACTGTTGCTGTCGATCCGATACTTCACACCAGGCGGCAGGGTGGTCTCAAAATCTGCCATGATATTTTTAACAGCCTCAGCAATTTCAAGTGGCGATTGATTCCCGATCCGGTAGATATCCACACCAACTGTAAGCCGCCGATTAAACCGTTCGTGAAATCCGCCTTCTTCAAAGCCATCCGTGACCATTGCCAGATCCGCCAGTGTAACCCCACCGCCTCCTTCTGAAGGGATAATCACAATACGACCATATTCATCTGCCCACTGCTTGCGCTCTTTCATGCGCAACAAAATTTCACCCGTACCCGTCTCCACAGAACCCGCAGGAATGTCTTCACTCGACGAAACAATCACGCGTGCTACATCGCGTAGTGTAAGACCGTGTTCGCGCAATCTGTGCTGAGGAATTTCAATATGTGTCATGTATTCTGGTACATTGCCAAGCTCAACCTGTGTAATGGTCGGATCGCTCAACAATCGATCCCTTAGCTGTTCGGCCAGACTTCTCAGCGTACCGATATCCACATCGCCATATAGCCCAATATCCATCACATTGCGCTGTTGTGCCCTCAGGCTGACTTCGGGTTGTTCTATATCATCGGGAAATGTCCGAATCCGATTGACTGCCTGATCAATATCCTGAAAGGCTTTTCCGCGATCAGTGCCTGCCACCAGTTCAATGGTCACACTCCCACGCCCTTCGCGAGCCTGCGACGTCATCTCCATGATCCCCTGCACACCGCGCACAGCTTCTTCTATCGGCTGTAAAATCCCTTGCTCCACCTCCGCAGGTGCCGCACCCGGATAGCCCACACTGACCGAGACGATATCCAGTTCATACTGCGGATAGACCTCCTTCTGGATATGAAAAGCCGTCCAGATCCCGCCCCCAACGAGGATGACCATAAACAGATTGGCTGCAATAGCATTGCGCGCCATCCAGGCAATCGGACCTCGTGCTTCTTCAAATGTATCTTGTGTCTCATTCATCACTGGGTGTCTCCCAGGGTTTTAGGATCTTCAGCCCCAACGCTTTTCACACGCAATTCTGCACCATCAGCGACTCGAGATAAATTGGTCGTAACCACCCGATCCTTATCCTGCAACCCTTCTGATATATAAGCATAGTCGGCATCTTGAAAAACGATCTCAACAGACCGAATTTGCAACAGGCCGTCTTTCATCACCCAGACCGTATTGCCAGCCCGGATATAATCGCGTGCCAGACGCACCACATTGGGAATTTCGTTGGCCTCAATATGCGTCTCGACAAATGCGCCAATCATCAACGGCGACAGATGATCAGATCCATCCTGATGAGCAAGCGGATCAGAAACGGAAACCAGTACCCGCGCCATACGCGTCTTTTCTGCCAAAGCACCAATGAGTCTGTGAAGAGAGCCTGTGCGATAAGCACCTTTCTTTTTGGTCACACGATTGCGAATCTGTACCAACGATCCCTTTTCTGC
>JAGWBW010000245.1:0-446 GCA_021295695.1 Candidatus Latescibacterota bacterium | reverse complement strand
CTGCATTGAGCTGAGGTTGGCGCAGCACAAGCGCCTCAAGCTCACCCGACAGCGTCTCATTCAGAATCTGATAGTCTTTCTGCGCCACATTCTGTCGTCCCATCTCAATATTCAAATCAGCAGTGGCACGACGCAGATCGCTCTTTTTTTCCAAAAGTGCATTCTGATAATCTGCCGGATCAATCTGTAACAGTACCTGGCCCTTTTTGACAAACCCACCCGGCGTAAAAGTCGATGACAGCGAAAGTACCTGTCCACCGACTTGTGGACTCAAGATGATATCCTGTTCTGCTTCAACCGTCCCCGTCGCCACAATCACAGGGCGAAACGTACCGCGTTCCACCTCAACCACATCGACGAGCATCGCGGTTCTCTTAGTCGCCGCAACGCGAGTCGCCGTAGGCTCAGTCATAAAGATCAGCGCAGTAATACCTGTACCCACAACC
>JAGWBW010000244.1 GCA_021295695.1 Candidatus Latescibacterota bacterium | reverse complement strand
CGTATTCGGCGCCTACGTGCATTTTTTCGTCGCCGTCATTGGGATGCGTAAACTCGGTTGCTATCGTGAGGAGATGGGGTTGATCCTCTGACTGTTCGACCAGATCAATAGCCGCGCCGAGTTTGAATACCATGGGCATTCGCACTTGCGATGGCGGAATTTGAATCTGTTCGTCGTACTGGGTGAACTCGGTATCGGGGCCGAAATTCTGCCCGAGCATGGCTATCCGCAGGCTTTTGATTCCGGTGTAATAGTACGTGCCGATATCGATGGCCCAGTTGCCGGTGGTGGCATTGTCCAGGGTTTCCTGAAAATATTTCGCGGTGCCGCCTATCTGCAATCGGTCTGTGATGCGCCGGGAGTAATTGATGCCCACGGCGAGGTCACCGCCAGAAAACGTGCCCAGGCCGTCTATAACGGGCTGGGTGCGACCCAGGGTTTCGCCATCGGGACCAAACTGTTCCTCGTTTATGGTGCGCTCCATTTCCCCGTAATCAAGGGAGCTGATGCTGAGACCAAAAACGCCCCACTGGTCAAAATTTTTGACCACAGCGCCGGAATAATAGGTGATGTCGGCAATCCAGTTCATGCTGCTGCCCGAAAGGCTGATGTTTTCCACATCTGAGATTGTAGCTGGATTGGTCAATGCACCGTTGGCATCTGCCTTGCTTATCACTGTTGAAATACCGCCCAGACTCGCCATGCGCGCCGAGGTGGGCAGTTTGGCAAATTGCCAGCCCGACCGTCCCACGCGGCTATAGGGCAGGGCCTCAATGCCCGGTCCCACTTCCGCTTCGAACCGCCGCTGTGCGAACACCTCACTTGCAAATCCCAGCACGAGCAAAAGGATCGGGACCATTGTCCAGTTAAATGTAAAACGCTTCATTGTATCCTCCGCTTATCGAATAATCATGAATTTCCCAACATGAGACTGGCCTTCTTGCCCCGCCACATGAGATGTTACGTGATAGATGTAAAGTCCGGCTGCCGGGCTTTCGGAATACTCTGTCTGGAGATATTTCCCAGCGGATTCGCTGCCCCAGGAGGTTTCGCCAAAACCGTCCTGTTCAATAATTTTTACCAGATCGCCCGCGAGCGTGTAAATCCGGATCGTGCATTTGGCCGGAATATTCACAAAAGCGAGGCGGTTGTTCTGCGTCGGATCCAGGAATCCGCTGCGCTGGCGGAAGGGATTGGGGACCACGCGGATCTTCGCCATATCATTGCTGGGTGCTCTGGGAGCCTCCTCTGCAAAAAAGCTGTACGCCGTTAGACCGCTTTCCAGGCCGTGCGTATCGTAGGAACTGACGGCGTATCGGTAGGGAATCCCCGGCTGCGCTTCAGATCGGTACACGATATTGTCTCCGTTGCGGAATGCTTCGGCTTCGGAGCGCGAAATATCATCTACGAGTACCCAGGGTCCCGTGATATGTATCTCAGAGCGATAAACCCTGTATCCGGCAAAGTCGTCTTCTCCAGTGCCTGGATCGCGGTAATTATCCGGTATGGCCCGCCAGGTGAGGTCAAAGCCCTGTGTTCCCGCCTCGGCATCGGCAAATTGCTCGACTTCCAACTTGGGGTAGTCGTCGTTCACAAAGGGTTGTGAACCCACGATTGGGGGCGGATACTGATCGGGAGGCAGCCTGTAGTTGTTGGCGATCAGTTCCAGAGCCGCATCGTAGTTCTCTTGCATTGCTTTGATGCCTTCTTGCTGAAAATTCTGCGTGGCTTGCAAGCCGCCCAACTGCGTGATGTTGCGGTCCATTTCGCCAAAGCAATAGATTGCCACAAACTCGATTTCATCACCGGGTTGCATGTCAAAAGGCCCGACGTAGGAATACAGCATGGGTGATCGCTCGAACAGACTACCATCTACGGAGCCGTCTTTGGGACGACTTGAATCGTTCCAGAGGTCGCGCCAGCTTGCACGCTCTTGATCGTGGGAAAGTGCTGTGATACGACGGGTCAGACTTGATCCACCGCGTAGCTGTCCCCATTCGTGTGCGGGCACAGAAGCGTCGCTCAGGCTACCTTGTAGCCAGCTATTTCCGCCGATCTGTGTGGCAGACAAGATGTTGTAATGGACCTTTTCGGGCGTGGGCATGCCATTAAACGTCAGGTTCTCAATTCCCCAGCCTCGTACTTCAGGCTCGTAGAGTCTGCGGTCCAGAGACCCGGATTCGGTGATATTGCCCGGGTCGCCGGCATCGCCGGTCACGTCTCCCGGTGCCTGGAAGACATCGAACCCCAGAGGAGCAGGCTCTCCTCTCAGCCATTGTACGTCGTCGTAAAACATGAAAATTTCTCGTTGCGGATCCCAGACGTATTGCATGTCGTTTGAAAACTTGTAATTGCTGCCGCCCGCATCGCGCCCGCCATAGCGCACCTGCGCGGGCATATTGTTGTAGAAGTTCGTGAATGGCACACTATCCACATTTTTCATTTTGACATGGTGAATGACAAAATCGTCGTATTTGGGGATGCTCCAGGCTCTGGACCTGGTGGTGATCAGCACCGCACCTTGGGGCTGATCTGGCGCGCTCAACTGATTCTTGAATGTTTGAAAAACGCCCTGTCCCCATTGTTCGGCTTCGTCAATCCCGCCATCTCCGACAAAATTGTAGTTGTTGTGGAGTTCAAAGGGTACGATTGCGCCGCCGTAGGAAACGATGTTGCGTTCCTCCAGGTTGATATAAGCACTGTCTCCCTGGTTATCGAACATGATAAAAGGTGCGATCATGTCCATGTGATCCAGGGCCTGGTAGTAGCCCGGATAGGAGATCACATTGGGAACATAGGTTTCTGCATAGTTGGCTGCACAACTCGTGCCCCACCACAACCGTCCTATGGTAAATGAGTAGGAAGTATTGGACACAAGCTGACTTTCGGGCACTGACTCCGTAGGCAACTGGGCATTACTGACCCCTGGCAGGATCAGAAACAGAGCGAGCACCCAGAGCAGGAGGTGTTTTGCTTTCATCTGTAACTCCTTTTTTCTAAAATGGAACTATATCATCCATTAGAACAGCGTGAACAGGTCGTCTGGCATCGGTATTCGCACCGATACCAGATACCCGATCCCTTACTCAGTATTCAAGTGAAAACGAGAAGAACATCTCCCTCGGCTGCAAGTCCGGTCTATAGACCAACCACTGGTCGGGTTCGACGTGTTCTGCTGGAGATCCGTCCGGATTGCGGTACGTGGCTTTTACCACGGGCAATTGTCCATCATTTTCCATGTAGTTGAACATGTCTTGCCCGGTGAACAGCCGCAATAGCTTGTTGTTGAACAAATTGCGTATGTCCATGGCAAATTCGCCCCTTATGCCCCCCAACAGTCCGAATCGCTTCGAGAGGCGCGCATTGGTGCGGTGATAGGGCTTCCACGATCGGTTCAGTGGCTCGGTGCTGAGGTCATCGGGAGAATGGTAGGTGAACCGCTCTGGCGAAGCGTAGGTATAGTGCAAATTCAGGTACCAGTTGCTCAGGGGGTTGAAATTGCCCATCACCGGACCGAAGTTATTGGGCGTGCTGAGCAATGCATTGAGTTTGAACGTGTTGTGCGGGTTCCACAATTCGAGATTGTTTTCGCCAGATCCG
>JAGWBW010000243.1 GCA_021295695.1 Candidatus Latescibacterota bacterium | reverse complement strand
TTCATGCGCGAAAGAGCAACGTGATACAGCGAATCTACTTCGCTGGTCCATGCCGGTGCTGCGGTCAGGGAGATGAGGATCAAAAGTACGAGAGCTTTCATGGGGAGGCTCCTTGTGGTGGACGCTGGTGGGTCTTAAAATCTATAAAATGCCTTTGCATTTTCGTATAGGATTTTTCCCAGCAATGCATCCGATAAGCCCTTGGGAATTGCGTCTATCGGCGCGTCGAAATGATAGTGTGGATAGTCCGTGGAAAACATCAGCATGTCATCGGAGTCCAGATGTCCTATGATTTGCAACAGATGTTCGGCTTCGGGCGGGGCATCCAGGGGCTGTAGCGTCATCCGAATGTGTTCGCGGATATATTCCGACGGTGGGCGTTTGACCCACGGGATATCGCGTCGCAGGCCTTTCCATTCTTTGTCCATGCGCCACATCCAGGCGGGCATCCAGGTCCAGCCGCCTTCGATGAGTATCACGCGCAGTTCTGGAAACCGATCAAACGCGCCTTGACTGGAATATTTGCGCCATACCGACCATTTCTTCGGCGTAGGTCGAAGGCCAACCAACGGGCGTGGGCGGTAGGCTCGATGCACCGCCGTAGTGTATTCCGATGGCGAGATCGCGTTTTACCGCTGCTTCAAATAAGGGGTCGTACACGCGCTTGCCATAAGGTTGATAGGATCTGACCGGCACAATGACCTGTACAAAGCCCGGGTGATCTCCAAATCGTTCGATCTCTCTCGCGGCGAGTACCGGGTTTTGGCTGGGCACTACGAGGGATGCGCGCAATCGTTCGTCTCTGTTTAGCCACGCGTCGATTTGCCACTGGTTGATCGCGGTTGCAAGCGATGCAGACAGGTCCTCGTTGTGTACACTTTGCACGCGGTAAGCACAGGTCAAGATCCCAATTTTGACATCCCAGGTGTCCAGTGCCTGTTTTTTTAGCAATTCAAAATCAGACCCCGGCGGACCATTTTTTGGCTTTGTTCCTTTTCGCGCAGATGTGGGTGCCCGAGCGGGATAATCACTCGCATTGGGTCCCACAAATGCCGATTCGTTAATGTACGCAACCCAGTGTTCTTCCAGATATGGAATCAGTGTTTTTAAACTGGGCAGTTCATTGTGAATATCACAATCGATGATGGGGTGGTAAAAGGGGTTAGCAGGTGTATTGCGCGCCATGGTAACTGTCCTGATTAATATCCCGCTCCGCGACAATACTGATACATTTTGGCACTGCGGGTCGCTTCATTTATCGCGTCTTCGCCTTCGTAAACTGGCGCGCCGGGGCAGGCTGTGACCCAGCGGTCATATCCCGTGTCTTCAAGTACGTTTGCCAGGTCGGGAAAATCCAGGGCTTCGCCGACGCCTACAGAGACCCATTGGGGCGTGAATCGTCCCTCTGCATCCCGCGTGATGTTCTCATCTGCCCAGTCCTGCAAGTGTACGTAATTGAGCTGGTCTTTAAAGTCGCGCAATGATTGCGCGGCGTCATAGTCCCAGAGTTGTGCGTGTGATACGTCGATGCACAGTTTTGCTTTTTCGAGGTGCTGCATGTACAGCGTCCAGTCTTCTTTGGAATCTACCAGCAGATTTGTGTGGATGTGATAACTCAATTCCAGATCGTATTGCGCCGCGTAATCAGCCCAGTTGTCTGCCGCTTCAGCGGCCTGTTTGATATCGTCTTCGGTGATGTCCCGATCTTTGGGTTTGGGACCGCTCATGTACATAAAGCAATCTACTTCCATCTCGGCGGCAAAATCTATTCGCCGTTTGTTGCGTTCCTGGTGTTCTTGATCGGATATTTCGGGCGATCCCTGCGCTGTGTACACGGCCATGGGCAATCCGACATTGTCGCAAATTTTCCGAATCCGACTCGCCGGTCCCAACCAATCCAGCGGCAACCGACATTCCCAGCCGTCCCAGCCCGATTTTTTCAGGGCTTCAAGGGCAGGCTCTAAATCCGGGTTTCTCCATCGCAATGCACAGTATCCAAGTTTAAATGCCATGATGGTCTCCTTTGTTCCGTTTTATCCAAATAGTTCCCGATATTCTCGTTCAAATGCGTCTGTTCCGTCGTCCAGTTTTAATTCCAGGCGAATGCCCGGTAAAAAGCCAGTTAGTTTGCCCGACAGAAAGTCCTCGCGGTAGCTTCCGTCTGGATAATGGGTCTGCCGTCCGTCGGGCCAGCATATTGTGTGAATCTGTCGCTTTTCTTCGAGTTTGAAATCCGGATCGACGCGATAGTGCTCAATGACGTCCCAATCGAGTTCAATGCCCAATCCCGGTGCATTGGGTACGCGTATATGCCCGCCTTCCACTTTGAAGTCTTTGACGAGTGGATGCGTCCAGATGTTCACACAGGGGATCGCGGGCCAGCGTGCGTGAGATAATACAGCACCCAAATGCACGCCCCACATGGTGGTCAATCCCGATCCCACCAGTTGCAGCCAGAATGGCATATTGGCTTCTGCGGCGAGGGTGCCCTGTTTCATTACGCGACTCGCGCCACCGCCTACGACAAATCCATCGCATACGCCTTCGCGCACGGCTGTCATAAAGGGTGGATTGCCAAAGTGCATGGCAATGGGGCTGGCGATTTTTTGTCGCAGCAGGGCGTTGCCCGCTACGTCGTTTTGCGGGATTGGCGTTTCGACCATTGCCAGTTGGCTGTATGTGTCTTCTAATCGCCGGATTAAGGGTGCGGCTTGATCCACGCCGAGCAATAGGCCATTGAAATCCGCATCGATTTTGAAATAATTCGGTACAGATTTTCTGATGGCTTCAAGTTGTTCTTCGGGATAAAACCAGGGGCGCGCCTTTACTTTCATTGTGGTGAATCCGTGGTCTATTGCTGCCTGTGCTTCCATAACCCATTCTTCGGGGGTGCGGTCCTGCGACCACCACGATACGGGGCATGTTTCTCGATATTGCACGCCCAGCAGTTTGTGACACGGCACGCCGAGTGTTTTTCCCGCTGCATCGAAGAGTGCCATTTGTAAGCCTGCGCCCAGGCTGTCATCCCATAAATGATCGAATATGTTCTTTCCGCGCACGCGGGCAAATTGTTTTTCATTTGATTGTCCCCACGTATATCGCGTCAGGGTCTCTCCATATCCCGTCACTCCCGCAGAGGTCGTTATTTTGCATACATCTACAAGTGACCAAAATGGTACCCGAGTTTGTTTTACTTTTGCACACCGCGGATGAAATGGGACGTGCAGAAGGATGTGTTCAATATCCGCAACTTCGCAGTCTTTGGAGGTCATTTTGGATTCCCTTTGTTAGACAATCAACCGACCGATAGCACAATTGTGGGCGTCGCAGTACCACAGGACGCCATCGTGCATGGTCATGCCGTGTACTTCATCGGGTGCTTCTACGCGGATTACGTCGTACACGCGCCCATCTGCTGTGCCGAGTAAATTTACCGTGCCTGCAGATGTATCCGCAACCCACAGTTTGTCGTCTTGCCAGGCCAATCCGTGGTTGCGGAGGCCGGGTGTTCGAAATGCGTGTTCTTCTGTCCAGGTTTCGGTATCTACCACATGTACAAATTGCGAGGGTGGAGACGCAATGTAAATTTTGCCGTTGCGCCATTCCAATCCGTGTGCGCCGGTTTCTGAGGCGCCTTCCATGCCTTCGCGCCAGGATGCGACGATGGTTTTGCCTGTTTCCATATCGACTTTTGCTATTTGCAATTCAAATGTGGATGCGATCCACACATATCCGCCACCGATTGTTATCCCGCTCGAATGCTCTGTGTCTGTTTGCGCCTCAAATAGCACGTCGCCCGTTTCCCAATCTACTTTGTAAATTTTCAGATCTACTTGATCGATAATCCACAGACCATCTGGTGCGGCTTGCAAGCCATTTGGCGCTATTTTTATCATGGTATGGCTCCTGTTGTTAAGCTGTTAGCAGTCAGCGGTCAGCAAAACCTGTGCTGTACATGAAAGCCGTCATCGCGGCATGTTTTTAGCCGCGATCCAGAAGGGTTTTATCATTACTGTCGTTGTGGTATTGTTAGCGGTCTGTTTCCCGCCTCTACTCATCCTAAAACCACGTATGACGTAATGTAATACATCTTTTTCTTGAGGCAAGACATTGTACTATGCTACATTTTCTTTGACTTGTCGATTTTGGAGTGCCATTTTTAGTTTACACATGATTCGATTCCCCAAAAATATCAAGGCAATTCTTTTCCGTTGTCGCGTAAGGTACCTGCGTCCGTTGGCGGTGACGCTGGTTCTCGTAGCCGTGATCGGTGCAGGTGTTGCATGGAGCGAATATCAGACCAATTGGTTTGCGCGACGCCTTGGGGCATTTTTGCTTTCAACCAATGCTTTGCGTCCTGCAAGCGGTGCGCTTTGGAACGATATTCAAGCACAGGTGAGAACTCAGCAAGCTATTGATACAGCCGATCTCTTGCCTGTGCCACGAGCGGGTTTGCCCGATGCTGTTATACGCAGTCGTTTTGAGGGTTCGCGCGTGCCCGAATCTGGTGTTCCAGGCTATGTCGCTATCTACAAGATACCACTGCCCGGTGTTGATCTCAATACCAGACCGCTCGGCGATGTGATTGCCAGTTTGCGCGTTTACCGCCAGGGGCTTGCGATTGTCAAGGCGTTGTATTTGCCGGATGTGCATTTCCACGCGGAGGTGCGCAAACAGATCGATTACCTGTACGCTCAGGTGGGCGATATTGAGGTTGTTGCGCCAGATAGCCTGGGGGTGGTGGATCCCGATTCACTCAAGGCTGCTGTTTTTTTGGAATTTGCCACCACGGTTATTCCCGATTTGAGACAACGCGAAAAAGATGCTCTGATTGATGCTTATGAGAATGGAGAGATCGCGCAAATTTTTTTGTACCGCGATCTCGGGCGTTTTCGCGGTGAGCTTTTTCGCGAGGGAAGTCAGGTGCCTGTTGTTTTTGAAATTGAGGCGAGTGCTGTTTCTGAAATTGTGGAGTAATTGTACACCTTACGTCATGTGTGACTTCAAGATTAGAGGTCATAAGAGCACTGTCATTCTGAGCGGAGCGCAGCGGAGTCGCAGATGCTTCGTCAGCCTAGCGGCTTCCTCAGCATGACATGGTGTAGTAGCACATTTATTTTAAAGTCACACATCACGTTACACCTTATGAATTTAATCTCACACCGCGGTTTCTTTCTCGTCATTTTACTCATTGCCGATGTTTTGCTCATTGTATTGGGCGCGGCATGCTGGCTTGTGATTACTTTGCCGAGGTTGCCCGACGATCCCGATAGCTTATTGGCGGAGTCCGGTATCAATATTTACGCAGCTTCTGGGGAGTTGCTCTATACTGTTAATCAGCGCGTTGGTCGCGTTGGTCTCGACGAGGTGCATCCGCATTTTGTTCAGGCTGTGCTATCTATTGAAGATGCGGATTTTTATCATCATCGCGGGTATAGTATTAAAGGTATGGTCGGTGCTTTTTTTAATAATATTCGACACTGGGGCAGGGTGCGGGGGGGTAGTACGCTTACGCAGCAGATTGTGAAAAATATCTTTCTCACGCGAGAAAAATTTTATGTGCGAAAGCTCAAAGAAATACTTCTCGCAACGCAGCTTGAAGCCCTTTTTGAACGCCACTATGGTGCGGTATATAAGGACCGATTGCTCGAGATTTATATCAATGGCAGTTTTTATGGTGCCAATGCTTATGGTATTGCCGATGCGGCGCAGACCTATTTTGGCAAAAGTGCCGCGGATCTTACGCTTCTCGAATCTGCGATACTTGCGGGGCTTCCCAATGCGCCGAGTGTGCTCAATCCTTTTCGCAAAGACCAGTCTCGCGTTCTGGCGCGTGCCACGCTTGTCTTAAACCGCATGCAGGTATTGGGTTTTATTAGTTCAGAGGAGGTACAGAATGCGCTGGCCTCGGAATTGCAACTCGTTTCTGAACGTATGCCCCAAAATCGAACGCCTTATTTTGTCGAGACCATTAAAGCGGAGGTTACACGCCTGTGGGGCGCTCAGGTGCTGAGTTTTGGCGGTTTGAATATTTATACGACGCTCGATTTGTCTATGCAACAGTCTGCCGAACGAGCCGTGGCCAGAGGGTTGGCTGATCTGGATGCGCGTTTGGGATTTTCGGACTATGGCAGTGCGTCGTCTGATCAGCGCGCTGATTATGTTCAGGGTGCGTTAATCTGCCTGGATCCGCGCACTGGATATGTCAAAGCGATGGTGGGTGGGCGCGATATTTTTATCAGTTATTACAACCGTGCCACGCAAGCGCGTCGTCAACCGGGTTCGGGTTTTAAGCCTTTTGTGTATCTGGCGGCTTTTGAAAGTGGTGCTTTTTCGCCGGTTTCTCTTTTTAATGACACGCTGCGCACCTATCGCGTGAATGATGAGGACTGGTCGCCCAGGAATTTTGCAGACCAATATCTGGGGCTTACGACTGCGGCGAATGCGCTGGTCAAATCGGCAAATGCGACGAGTGTGCAAGTTGCAATGGATATTGGTCCCGAACGCATTGTCGATCTGGCTCAGCGTCTGGGTATTCAGAGTCGGCTCAGACCGTATCCGAGTATTGCACTGGGCGCGCAGGAGGTCACTTTGCTCGATATGGCTGTTGCCTATGGCGCGATTGCCAGTTATGGATTTCGCGTGATGCCGACATTTATTACGCGGATTGAGGATGCCACAGGGCAAATACACTATGAGCATCAACCAGATCCTATGCTTGTTATCGATCCCGAACAGGCGGTGATTATGGTCAATTTGATGCAGCTTGTTGTCAACCGCGGTACGGGGCGTGCGATTCGCGCGCTTGGGTTTCAGGGTGCTGCTGCGGGGAAGACCGGGACTACAAATGACAATACGGATGCCTGGTTCACGGGTTTTACACCCGATCTGGTCGCCAGTGTGTGGGTTGGTTTTGACAACCGCGAGGGCGGCCGTCGGCTGGTCGAGAAGAGGAGCAGACGCCAGATTACTGGCGGCAGTGGTGCTGCACCGATATGGGCTGCGTTTATGAAGAGCATCGATAAGCCATCGCGGGACTTTATCACGCCTACAGGTGTTGCAGCGCATACTGTGAATTTGCGGAGTGGTATTGCCGATACTTCTGATGGGGCTGTCATTCTCGTTCTGCCCGAAGGCGTTGCGCCCAATACGCCAGCAGATATATTGAGATTTCTGGAGTTGGAGAGAGAAGCAACTCTCCAGCCCTCGGTTACCGATCCTTAGTCCCTCTATCTCCTGCCTACGACTTGGTTAAATTGAAAATAAGGTAGTCCAACTCTTCACAGCCGGGGCAATTCCCCCACGCCATCACATAATCCCTGGCCCCACATAGGGAGGTGCAGTGAATAGGTAATTATGTGTGCGATTTTCCTACTAATTCTTGGGAGAGATGTGGTGATGGTCCCACACATTCGTATCAGAACCATTAATTGTCTTATATCCGCAGCAAAAGCCCGACTTGATTAGAACAGGTCGGGCTTTTTGTTTTTCCAAATGCTGTTTAAGGCGCAAGGTTGGGAGATCGCGTCACTTATCTAATATATCCCGAAATGCCTCCAGACTGGACACCTGTACCGCCGCGCGGTGCAACTGCTTGAGGCGCTGCAAATCTTCGATGGTCGCAATGCGAGCAGATAGGGGGTCTGCACTTGAATTTTAGAATTACCTTTTGACGTGACAGACGCTGGTATAATCCCTACATTTTACTGACGTGGGAGAAGGGTTAGGAACCTGGAATTGGATGCGGCGAAAAAAGAGGAGAAATAATATGAACCATTCGAGCGGACTCGACCCTGTTATAGAGTTGTACAAAAAGGATGTTGATCGAACACTCATTCGCAAAAATCTCAAACTTTCTCATGAAGAGCGGCTGCAAAATGCGATGGAGCTTCAACGTTTTGCACAGGAGTTGAGAAAAGCTGGGCGTCGTAAACAATGACAGATTTTACAAAGGTCCTGCAATTATTGTCTGATCACCGCGTTGAATTTATCATCATTGGTGGTGCCGCAGCTATTGTTCATGGTAGCAGTCGTTTGACACAAGACCTCGACGTGGTGTACCGAAGAACTCGTGAGAATATTACACGTCTTTCCAATGCATTAGAGAAACAAAATCCCTATCTACGTGGCGCACCACCAGGACTTCCTTTTCATTGGTCAGAAGACACCATTCGGATGGGCCTAAATTTTACTTTGCAAACTGATCTTGGAGATCTCGATTTACTCGGTGAGGTGACAGGTGGTGGGAATTACGAAGATCTTTTGGATCACACATTTGAGATTGAGGTTTTTGGTGTTCACTGTTTATGTCTCGATCTGGAAACTCTGATCCATGTCAAGCGAGCGGCAGGCAGACCCAAAGATCTCGAAGCAATTTCAGAACTTGAAGCTATTCAAGAAGAGCAACAAAATGAGGAGTGATTTTCTGCCTGTTTTATAAAATGATGTTACGCATCTGCACAATATCATGGCCTGTCATTTTGAGCGCAGCGCAGCGGAGTCGAAAAATCTACTACTGACACAAGTGGAATAGATGCTTCGGCTCCGTTCCACTCCGCTCAGCATGACAAAACCACAGATCTGCGTAACGTCAGTTATAAGAATCAAAGAGGCTTGCCAATAGTACTCAAAAAATGCCCTGGTATAGTTGATGCCGGGGCATTTCTATTTTGAAAAGCTGTTTGT
>JAGWBW010000242.1 GCA_021295695.1 Candidatus Latescibacterota bacterium | reverse complement strand
AGTGGTATTGCGGGTCTCTCATTTGCGCTTAAAGCGGCAGAGACCGGGTCTGTCACCTTGATTACTAAAAAAGAGTTTCAAGAATCCAATACCAATTACGCACAGGGCGGTATTGCTTCTGTTTTGCATCCAGACGATTCGTTTGCACTTCACAGGGAAGATACCATTCAGGCAGGTGCGGGGTTGTGTCGTGAAGATGTGGTGGATATGGTGGTACAGGCAGGTCCCGATATGGTCAAGGCGCTCATTGCGTGGGGGGCAGAGTTTACGCGAGCGAGTGAGGGGTGTACAACTGAGCCAGACATTCCAAATCTCGCGCTCGGACGCGAGGGCGGGCATTCAAAGAATCGCATTGTGTATGCCGCCGATCTGACCGGTCGAGAGATCGAGCGGGCGTTGTCCGAAGCGGCGATAGCCCATCCCAATATCGCGTTGTACGAGCATCACATGGCGATTGATCTGATCACGGAACACCATGTATATGGTTCGAAAATTTCAACGCCGGGAAAGATTCAGTGTTGGGGTGTTTACGCATTGGATGCCATGCAGGGACAGGTGAAGACTTTTTTGGCAAAATATACGCTGTTGTGTAGTGGTGGGAGTGGTCAGATTTATTTGCATTCGACCAATCCGGCGATTGCAACGGGCGATGGCATTGCCATGGCGTATCGCGCGGGCGCAAGCGTGGGCAATTTGGAGTTTATGCAGTTTCATCCTACGACGCTTTATCACCGGGATGCAGATTCATTTTTGATTTCTGAAGCGGTGCGTGGGCATGGCGGTATTCTGGTAGATCGGGCGGGGCGGGCGTTTATGGCCGATTATCACGAGATGGGGCCGCTTGCACCCCGAGATGTGGTCGCGCGAGCGATTGATAGCGAGTTAAAAAAGAGCGGTGATCCCTGTGTGTTTCTCGATATCACGCATTGTCCAGGTGCAGAGCTTCAGGAACGTTTTCCAACGATTTATGAACGGTGTTTGCAATTTGGCATTGATATAACGCAGGAGCCCATTCCGGTTGTGCCAGCCGCGCACTATATGTGTGGTGGGGTGTTTACAGATACGCAGGGGCGCACGGATATCGAAAGGCTTTACGCTTCGGGTGAGGTCGCTTGTACGGGGTTACACGGCGCGAATCGCCTGGCGAGCAATTCGCTGTTAGAAGCGCTGGTTTTTTCAGATCGCGCGTTTTCCGATATCCAGCAGCACATAGATGCGAGGCTCGATTTTCCCGATGTGCCGGCATGGCAAGACGATGATGTGTTTAATACAGAAGAATGGGTGTTGCTATCACACGACCGGCAAGAAGTACAGCGTTTGATGTGGGATTATGTGGGGATTGTGAGATCGGATTTTCGATTGAAGCGCGCAGCCCGTCGTATTGGCGTGATTGTGCAGGAGGTCGAAGAATTTTATAAGCGCACGCAAGTTACCGAGGCATTGCTGGAGTTGCGCAATATGACGACTATTGCCGCGCTGACGGTGCGCTGTGCATTGTCTCGACGCGAAAGCCGGGGGTTGCATTATACGCTCGATTGTCCTGCGTCATTCAAATCTGCAGATGATACGGTGGTGTCTGCCTGGGAAACGTGGGGCACAGGTTTGCCGGTGATTGATGTGTGACGTGTGAAGGGGGTTTTTATGCGCAGCGGTATTGCTGTGATTGATTTTGGTGGACAATATGCCCATTTGATTGCGAATCGGATTCGCAGGTTGCGGGTTTATTCCGAAATTTTCCCGCCGGATGTTGATCCTGCGGCATTATGTGGCGCGGCAGGCATGGTTTTTTCGGGTGGTCCATCCAGTGTGTATGATCCCGATCCGCCTGCGTTTAATCCCGGATTGTTGGATACTGATTTGCCCGTGCTCGGGCTGTGTTATGGGCATCAGTTGTTGTGTATGCATTTGGGGGGCGAGGTGGTTGCAGGGGAGGTGCGAGAATACGGTTCTGCCAGATTGAATATTGCTGGTGGGTCAGATTTGTTTGCCGGGCTTGGCGATTCCCAGGAGGTGTGGATGAGCCACGGCGATGTGGTTGCAACATTGCCCGAGGGTTTTGAAATTTTGGGGGCGACCGAGGATTGTCCTTCGGCAGCGGTTGGCGATGCCAAGCGCAAGATTTATGGCTTGCAATTTCATCCCGAGGTGGCACATACGCCGCGTGGATTGGATATTCTCGATAATTTTTTGACGATATGCGATGCGCCTCGAACCTGGACAATGAGCAATTATGCCGAAGTGGTTATGGAGGAGATGCGGGCGCAGGTGGGGGATCGCAATGTGTTTTTGCTGGTGTCGGGTGGGGTCGATTCTTCGGTGGCGTTTGTGCTGTTTAACAAAGCACTGGGCGCAGACCGGGTGTTGGGGTTGCATATTGACAATGGTTTTATGCGAAAGGGCGAGACGGCTGCGGTGGAGGTTTTTCTGAAAAAGGAGGGGTTTGACAATCTGATGGTTGAGGATGCCAGTGACGATTTTTTGTTGGGTGTGGAGGGGCTGGTTGATCCAGAAGCAAAGCGCGAGGCGATTGGACACACATTTTTGGAGGTGAAGGACGAGGTGATGGCGCACTTGCATCTGGATGCAGATCAATGGGTGTTGGGACAGGGTACGCTTTATCCCGATACCATAGAATCGGGAGGAACAGAGCACGCGGCGTTGATTAAGACGCATCACAATCGCATTGATTTGATCGATGAGTTGATTGCGCAGGGCAAGGTTGTCGAGCCTTTGGCACAGTTGTACAAGGATGAGGTGCGCGAGTTGGGGAGCGAGTTGGGGTTGCCCGATCATCTGGTGTGGCGACATCCGTTTCCCGGTCCTGGTCTGGCTGTGCGCTGTTTGTGCTCAGATGGTGAGGTAGAGGGGAGTAATATTGCAGCATCAGAGAGGGTTGCTGCTGAGATCGCTTCTGAGGTGGGTTTGCAATTGCAGGTTTTGCCAGTCAGGAGTGTGGGGGGTCAGGGGGATTTTCGCACGTATTCGCATCCCGCGATTGTTTCGGGTTTCGACCTGAGTGCGACCGACAACGATTGGCGCGTGCTCGAAGATCTGTCAACGCGGATTACCAATAGTGTGCCGGGTATTAACCGTGTGGTTTGTCTTGTTGCGCCAGATGTGTTGCCCAGGTTGCGTCTCAAACGCGCATTTTTGACTTATCAGAGGCTCGATGTTTTGCGGGAGGCCGATGCGATTGCCATGCGGGCACTCGACCGCGCGGGTCTTATGTCCGCTGTGTCTCAGATGCCGACTGTTCTGGTGCCGTTGACAACAGATGGGCAAGATGAAGTTGTGATCTTGCGCCCGATTACGACCCCGGATTTTATGACTGCGCGATTTGCCGAGTTGCCCCACAATCTGGTGCGCGATATAGCAGATGAGATACTGGATCTGCCCGGTGTCGCTGCCGTGGGTTACGATATAACCCACAAACCGCCGGGGACTGTGGAATGGGAGTAATGATGAAGGAATGAAAAATAAAAAAGCAAAAAAAAGCCATTCTTTTAGTTACTGGCAATTGCTGTTCAATTTCATTCTCCCTCACTGTGTTATTTATGCCGGGGGACCTTGGTGATTTCATTTTGGCAATGAGTAGCATTGCAGGTGCTTTTGCATTTAGTGGATTCTATTGGATGATTTATAAGCCAAGGAAATGTGAGAACCAACCCTCTGAATCAAAATAAATATTAGTGTCGGACAGAGTTATTTTTTTCACTTTTAAAAATTGAAATGGAACAAAATGTACATCTTTCCTATAAATAGTTAGCAAGCGTGGGTCTGCTAACGATAATTATATATACTTGTTTTTTAGTGCCTTAGAATATTCTGAGGCACTTTTTTTTGTTTTTTTGAAAATTGGCACGGCATTTGCGAGAGATGTCGTGTGCAAAT
>JAGWBW010000241.1:442-4086 GCA_021295695.1 Candidatus Latescibacterota bacterium | reverse complement strand
AAGGCGCGATTGATGGATTTTCTCATCGGCGACAAGGACCGTCATGACGGTCAATGGAGATGGGCGCGGTTCTCCGATGGCGACGGGCATATCTGGGTGCCAATACCGGAGGATCGCGATCACGCTTTTAGCGACCTTGACGGGGTCGCTATGGCAGTCGCGCGGAGAGGGGTCCCCGTTTTCATGGAATTCGAGGCTAAGTATCCAAGTCTGTTGGGGCTGACGATTACGGGTTGGGAACTCGATCGCGAGTTCCTTATCGAGCTCGATAAGGCTGCATGGGACTCGGTCGTAACAGCGTTTTGCGAGGCTCTATCCGACCCGGTTATAGAGGATGCGGTAAGGCGGCTTCCACAGCCGTATTACGAGATCCTTGGAGCGACTCTTACTGAGGCACTCAAATCGAGACGGGATGCCTTGCCTCAATTTGCCAGCCGGTACTATGCGTTGATTACCCGCGAGCCTGAAATCCAGGCGACTGATCAGAACGAGTACGTCGCGTGTGAGCATACACCGAGTGGTGATTTGGTCGTCCGTATCGGTCTCATAGAAGGTGCTGATGGAGAAAGGGAAGCACCGTATTTCGAGCGGACATTCCAGCCTGAAGAATCCCGGGAAGTCCGAATATACCTCCGGGGTGGAGATGACCATGCCGAAATATCAGGCACAAAGGGTCGCATTACCGTTCGTATAGATGGTGGCGGTGGGGACGACACGTTTACAAACGTCTCCGAGGCGGGTGCCTCAAAGACTCGGTTCTATGATTTTCGTGGGAAAAATCGGTTCGTCAAAGGCAAGGGCGCGAAAATTGATGAGACTTCCTACAAACGTCCTCCTGGATGGATTCCGATTTTACTTGCCCGGTATGCCCTGGATTGGGGTAAGCACACCTTTACTTACCCGAGCCTTACGGTAAATCCGGATCTGGGTGTGTTCTTGAAGGCGCACCACAGCCGGATGTATTTCGGTTATCGAAAAGCGCCTTTCGCTTCGCGGCATTCTTTCAACGTTGGACTTGCCACGAATGGTTTCGAGCCTTTTGCCTCCTATACGGGCGACTTTCGCCGCGTCCTGCCGAATCTCGACGCAAGAGTTCGCTTCAAGTATTCTGGTATCCAGACAATCCGATTTAACGGCTTCGGCAACGACACTCAGATTCCAAAACCGTCTTCCCACTATAAGGTGGAACAGAGCCATATCACTCTCGCACCGTCCCTCTATTTTCGCAAGAAAGCGCATGAGGAAGATGTACCTGGGGGGCCTGCGGAACCGCTGCGCTCGGCATTGTCCGTGTATCTGGGGCCGATCGTCAAGTATTCAAGCACGCCATCAGATGCCAATGCGGACAAATTCATCTACTCTCCCGATCACCCGGTGTATGGGACAGGTTACTTTGGTCAGGTAGGCGCGTCGGGTGAAATCATGTACGACACGCGAAACAATCCAGCCTATCCGACTCGTGGGTTTTTGGTCAGGGCTGCTGGTGCTGTCTACCCCGGTGTCTGGGATGTGGAGTCTCCTTTTGGCAGTATAGATGGCAGAGTGCACACTTACCTGACAGCTCCTATTCCGACGAAGCCGACCCTGGCAGTGAGGGTAGGTGGCAAGAAAGTATGGGGCACTTATCCTTTCCACGAAAGTGCCTTTCTCGGCGGGCCCGGCTTTGCTGCTACCGGTCTATCCGATAGCCATATACGGGGTTTCCGGAAAAATCGGTTTGCTGGAGACACCTCGGTGTATGGAAATGCCGAACTACGCCTTGTGCTGGTCCCCATCAACTTCATAGTGCCGGGAGAGTTCGGCGTGTTGATTGCGGCTGATGTTGGCCGGGTATTTTTCGCCGAAGATCCGAACGCTGCCGACAAATGGCACACGGGTGTCGGCGGCGGATTCTGGCTCTCTTTTCTCAAACGCAAGCAGACCTTGAGTGTTGCGGTCATCAATGGCGATGACTTGACAGGCGTGTATCTGCGCGCGGGTTTCATGTTTTAGCCACTCAAATAGGAGAGATATCGTATGCTCGACAAGATACATGACATGCTCAACAACATAATTATACGTCTTGTTGTTTACTATCTTGCATGGCTTTTGGCTCTCGGCGGGATTTTCCAGATCTTCCCCGAAATTCTCATTTATGTTGCCCAAGAGCGTGAACGCATCCAAGGGGGTGGACGCTTCTTTGAAGGACAACCAGGGGACACGCGATCTGATGTACCGGTTACACTGGAGAAAGTGAGAGAGGGGGTTGCCACGATTTTTGAAGGAAATATCAGAGCAGGCTTGATCTCGGTCACGTTTGGTGATCCGACACACACCATTCCGGTTATGCTTGCTTTGGCAATGGCTTTTTGGCTTACGCTTCCGATTACTTGGCTATATCGTTGGACGAGGCCGCGTAAGAAATACAGTCAATCCTTCGTACACACTTTGATCGTTATACCTATTGCCATATCGTTGGTTGTTTTTTTAGTCAAGGATAGTATTGCGCTTGCATTCAGTTTGGCTGGTATTGTGGCGGCTGTCCGTTTTCGCACCTCACTCGATGAGCCGATGGATTCCGTATATATGCTGATGGCTATCGGGATAGGACTCGCGGCCGGGACCCAACTTTTTGTAGTGGCTTACCTTGCCTCGTTGGTTTTTGTCATCGTAACTCTGGGTGTGTGGAAAAGCAATTTTGGCGCGCAACCGGAAATCCTTTCTGGCTGGAGAATCGATGATTCTAGAGAATGGAGCACAGCCCCTGAAGAAGGGGCTACTGCCCCCGAAAACCTTTATAATGCCCAGGTCGAAGTGCACACGACGAGCCTGAATGTCAATGTAGCGAGAAAATCAACTGCGCAAATCCTTAAATCCAGTACCAAACGGTGGCAGGTAGCAGATGTGGTTGAAAACCCGGATGGGACTGCTATCGTTGTGTTTGATGTCTGGCTAAAAAAATCTGTTACTTTGCCATCCTTTATACAGGATATTGAAGAAAACGGAAGAGGGTGTATCAACAACGTAAAACTGAAGGCGCAAGAACTCGGGGGAGGTACAATCGCACATGAAGAATCGCGGAAATAAACTCTTGTTAGGATTCCTTATTTTTAGCCTCCTTATCCTTTTAGTGTCGATATTTTATACGGGGGATCCATCAGTAGATTTGCGTGAAGAGAAGATCGATAAAGAGAATCCGTCAGTAAATTCGAGTGAAGAGAAGGTTGATAAAGAGAATCCACCATCAGGTTTGGGTGAAGAGAAGATCGATAAAGAGAATCCACCAACAGGTTTGAGTGAAGATTTGCTAAATATGAATCCAAACCCGATACTTGACCACCCTTCGGCGGGCAGGAGGACGGTAGGAGAAAGGAAAATATCTCTCGACAGCTATGACCTGAAAGTAGAGACAGCGACGCATTGGAAGCTGCCGGGACGTCGTCTTGAGGAGATTTCTGGGTTAGCAATAACCCTGGACGACCGCCTCCTTGCACACAATGATGAAAAGGCGGTTATTTACGAGATCGATTATCGGAAAGGGGAAATCATAAAAGCATTCCAACTGGCGGATATGAAGAACCCAGTAAATGGTGATTTTGAAGGTATTGCGACAGTTAAGGATCAGGTCTATTTGGTCACAAGTTCAGGGCGGATATTCGAGGGGA
>JAGWBW010000241.1:0-336 GCA_021295695.1 Candidatus Latescibacterota bacterium | reverse complement strand
CCCTCGTAGAGAAGAGCTGAAAGAACAGTTGGTCATATATCACTGGTCAACTGACGAGAAACAACTCATCGAAGATGCACATATCGTCATACCTGTGATTGAATTCACACGTCATATTGAGGGGAAGGAATTTCAGCCTTCCGGCATTGAACGACACCCTGTGTCCGGAAATTACTTTGTCATTGCTGCGCGTCAGAAGGCGATCGCGGAGATTACGCCAAGTGGCCAGGTCGTTGCAGCCAAGCGGTTTCCTGCCGCGTGGCATCGTCAGCCCGAAGGCATCACCTTCGCTGCGGATGGGGCCCTCATCATTGCAGATGAAGGGTCGGGTAAGAA
>JAGWBW010000240.1 GCA_021295695.1 Candidatus Latescibacterota bacterium | reverse complement strand
CTGGATATTGCGCGTATAAGTCTTGCATCAAGGTTTGAAACGCATACCAGTTCTCATCTTCAAAGTAGAGTATGCCCAAAAAATAATAAGGTTGTTGGTTAGTTCCATCCAATTCGATGCTTTTTCGCAGGACCTGCACTGCTTCTTGTTTGGCTTCCTCAGCAAAGATTTTGAAATCTTTTATCCTGGGCCGCATTGCCATTAGCCGGTAATATCGTACCCTGGACCCCATGTCCATCTCTTTCAATGGTGCTCTTCTATCTTTCTGTGATAGAAAATCATACACCAGGAACATACCCAGACTATTGAGGACATCCGTATTTTTCGGATGCTTTTTCATCACTTTCTTGAATTGGTCCAATGCCCGAAATCGAAAGCTCTGTGCCCACCAGATTTTTCCGCGTGTTAGGCGATATTCAGGGTTGTTGGGGTCAATCATAATCGCTTTGAGAATCATTTGGGCGGCACGCTGGCGGTCATTTACAGTATTGGCTTGTAAATACAGGTTAGCCAATGCGTTGTATGCAGGGGCATACTCATCGTCGCGTGAAAGAATGTCGCGAAATGCCTTGACGCTTTTCGTGCGCCCCGTGAAATAGCGAGTCTATTGTGGTTTCGCCTCTGGACGAGCCATGACCCCAAAGGCAAGCCAACGCAATCAATCCGATATGAATTGTGAATTGCATTCTTCACCCTTTCAAATGATCATCAACGCCATAAAATTTTATCGCGAATTTCCATCAGCCGTCTGTAGATCATTGGCCAATAACGCCTTCACTGCCACTTCCGTGCGATCTCCGCGTAGCTTCATCGCGTTGAGGACGCCATTTTTATCTACAAGAAATACCGATGGGATGCCCCATACACCATAGGATTTTGCAATTGCGTCTGATTTTTCTTCGTCAAATACCTGCACATAGTTCAGCTTTTCTTCTTTCACAAAATCTCGCAGTGCCTTCTCTTCGCGATCCAAACTCACGCCCACGACTTCCAGTCCTTGATCGCGATACGTTTCAGCAATTCTCTTGATTGTCGGAATTTCATCAATGCACGGTGGACACCACGTTGCCCAAAAGTCGATCAACACGGCTTTTTTGCCCCGGTAATCTGAGAGCCGAAATGTTGAACCATCCAGCCTCTGGGCCTCAAATTCGGGTGCCATATCTCCCAGGCTCAAGGTCGGGCGTTCCTCCATTTTCATTTCCAATTCCGCCATATAACGCAATTCTTTTTTATTCGTTAGATCAAGTGTATCGATTTTGCTCCAGAGTTTTCTACCAGAACCGAGGTGGTCAGTTTTGTGAAAAGAAATGGCAATCCGCGCAGAAGGCAGACCGCGCAATCCAAATCGTCCCTCTTCGTCTGTTTCAGTACCGCCTAATGAGACAAGATTTTCAGGATCATCTGCTAAAATATGGGGGCTTACATAAACATCTGAAACAGGCTGTCCGTTGTAAGTTGCAATACCTGTAAGTCGCGCATCGCCCAGGGGCTCAAAGTTTAGCGTCACATCGCGGTCTTCGATTACCAGCGTCCGAGATTGAACAGGGTAATGTATTGTCTTCGTGCGCCCGTCTATTTCCTTTTCTTTGAGTAAGCTCATGGAAATGCGATATTCCCCCGGTTGCAGATCGTCTAAACGATATACACCATTAGCATCTGTCTGGTCTGTTTTTGGATAGGCAGGACCATTTGATCTTTCAACTGGAAAAGCTCTGATTTCCAGCCCTTCTACAGAGTCTTTTTTTAGGGATACCACGCCTGAAACAGAATACACCCGGAAACGCTTCACCGGGATATCTATATCCATCACTGCTTGATCTTTGTCGTCAATTTTGAGCTTTATTGTACTATCGGCAGATACAATTTGCTGATTCATAATTTCGATATCGGGATGGGTTACCCAGATATGACCTTTATGTACATCTATATTCTCTAAAATAAATAAACCCGACGTATCGGTATAGGTATTGCGGTGAAAGGGGAGGGGAGGTGGTGCTGTATATTTAGCGCGAGGCATCGGGGGGCGGCCAAAGGCAACGCGTGCTCTTGCAACGGGTTGACCGGACTCATCGATAACGTGACCGCGCAGGGTTATTCCCTTTTTCAAAGCTATATTTATCTGGCCTTCGACTGCATTTTCAACTGTTCGTGCGGTTTGTGCATATCCTTTTGCAGCGACTTCAAAAGTAGCCTGTGGCCCCGCGACCTGCCAGCCTTCAAATTTTCCATTGGCATCTGTGGTTAAAACCTGGGGAGATAACCGTTTATCTCTTGAAGTGTCATCTGAAATCACCACGACAGCATTAGTAATTGGATTATTGGATGTATCGAGCACGCGCCCGGATATGCGGCGCGAGTTGAGCAAGAGCAGATCGACATTGTCGATTTCGCGTTCAGATTCTGCATTGACAGTCACAGCATCCGTCGCATTTTTGGATGCAATCCGCACGCGATATACGCCGGGTGTGACTTCAACGCGGTAGCGACCATTTTCATCTGTCATGGTTCCGGCATGCACTTCGCCATCGTCGTATTCAACCCATATTCCCATATTGGCTGCGGGCTGGTCGTCGCGCTGATCTATCACTTTGCCTGAAATCGTTATCAGGTGATCAGTGGAGGGCTTATAGGACGTAGTGCCAGAGATATCAATAGAAAAAGAGCCATCTTCTTTTTTTATTAAACTTTCGATAAAAATGCTGGGAATGCCATGCCTGCCCGTTGATCGCAACCACATCCCATCTTTATACCGCACTAAGCCTCTGGCTTCTACTACTTTATGGTCATCTTGATGCGTGCCAAACCACAAATCGCCGTTTTCGGTTTGCCAGATATTTCGAGAAGCGCGAATGGGCAATCCCGCATGTGCATCGTGGTATGTCCAGGTTGTGCCGTCAAAGCTGGAAATCCCGCCTCTGCTCCGTGTTATGGTGCGTCCACGATGTGATCCATGTACGGCCCAAAGCGTGCCTTTCTGATCGTAAAATAGCTCATAGATCTTGCGACCCTCGTACACATGGGCACTGCGTATCTCTTCAACGGGGATATTATCGACAAGGTGAGATGTCCATTCCCCATCTTTGTAATAGCTCAATCCGCGAAGGGTGGCGATCCACACGCCGCCTTTGGGGTTGGCGACTACATCGTAAACTCGATTGTGAATCAGTCCATCTCCCACAGTATAGTTGTGCCATGTTTTGCCATCAAAGTGCAAAATTCCATTTCCGCCCTGGATTCGATCCAGGCCACCGCGTGCTGTAATATTTTTACTGCTCTTGCGGATCCATATACCGCCATCTGTATCTTCGGCAAACTTTGATCCGACACCGTGTTCTCCCAGACCCGTTTTGCTATCCCACACTCGCCATATCTTTCCATTGAAGTTTGCGATAACTGGACGACCTTTATATACCCCGGCAAACCACAGGGAGCCATTGTGTGCCTGCATAAAGGCACTGATGCTCACCAATGAACCACCCTCTGGCAATGTGAACTTTTGCCACGCATCACCATTTTGCAAATAAAGTCCATCGCTGCCGTGCCACCACCTGCGTCCATCGTGCATTTTTAGTGGAAGCGTATGGTGTGACACTTTACTGGTATCAGTTATAGCAACACCACCTTCAAATATAATTTTATTATTATGATCTACCTTTGAAGTACTCAGGCTGCCGATCACTGCTGCCCCGCCGATAAATACCACTGCTATGACAAGTGCTGACAAGCGACCAACACGCGGGGTTACATGACCGCCCAGGGTGATGATGCGATTGACGCGATCCAGGACCTTGACCAATGTATCGATCATGATGTGCCTCCTTTGCGTTGCTTGAGTTTTTCACGCAATCGCGCTATGTCGTCCAGACCTATGTCTTCGTCTTCAACCAGTCGTGCCAGCAATAGTTTGGTCAAATCGCTTATATTTATTTTACGATACGGAAATAAACATATTTTTTATCCGTCTGCTCAGTCTGCTTGTCTTTTGCCAATACGGTCAATTGATAAATCCCTTCGGGCACCTGGTTCACATCTATTTGCAAATACGTGAAATCATCTTCTCGATTGCCTTCGTAATTCGCTGTCACTGTTCGGGTTAAATCACCATCTTTTGATCGGTTGATCTTCAAGTCCTCAGCAGGGATGTGATGGACCTGCCCACCACTCGTATAAATCTTCGTCTCACCCAACATATTGCTATCGGCAAATACGTTGTCGTCAAACGCGCTATCCGCTGAC
>JAGWBW010000239.1 GCA_021295695.1 Candidatus Latescibacterota bacterium | reverse complement strand
GTGTAGCAGGAGGAAAAGTTAGTGGAAAATTTGATTACTTTTATGACCCACACGAAAAAATACAGTTTGTCGCACGGGGGGATCGTCAACGCCTAAATTGGCTGGGAGGCAAACAGATATTTATGGGCGGATCGAGCTTTGCGGCTCCGCATATTTCTGGCTTGATTGCTCTGATAATAGAGAAATATGGTGGCATAAATTTCAACGACCTGACAGAAATTTTGAAGAGACACTCCTTAAGCCAACGACCTGCGTTGGTAGATAGTAGCACTTATGCGATAAACGAGATACCCTGGTCACGCTCAGACATTTCTATCCGTGATATAGATAAAACAAACGCGCCAAACTGGATAGAAGAGGCTGTTTTTTTTCCATATAACAAAGAAATGCATGGGTTGGTGAGGTTCCGGGAGTTATTGCCGTTTAGAATTACAAGGGTAGCTGACGTTGTTGGAAAAAGAACCATAGGCAAAGATTGTGGGGAGGTTATTGGCGGAGCCGAATCTAATCTCATCATACAACAAAATTTGGAAGATTGCCTGCAATACGGCGATACGCTCATTTTGGGTTATCTGGATGAAATTAGTCGGATTAAGAAACGCGATGTGTTACAAGAATCTCTGGAATTGGCATTGAAGCATAACAAGAACGTTTACAGTCTCAGCCCCATTGCAAATAAGCAATACGAAAGCATAAGCAAAGCATTTGAAGAAAAACATCTGCATTATGCAGCACCAACCATAGATTTTGCAACTTATGAGGCTTTGACCAGAACTTATGATTGGAGAAATCGAAGTCAGAAACCCGTTGTAGGCATATTTGGCACAGGACCGCAGCAAGGCAAGTTCACTACACAATTGGCACTGAGAAAACAATTACAGAAAATTGGCTACAAAGTGGGGCAATTGGGTACAGAACACCAATCTGCATTATTTGATTTCGATTTTACATTTCCAAATGGATATGATGGGCATCAGAGCATCCAAATTCCCATGGATTTGCACATTCCACTGCTAAATTCCGCTATGGTCGGTATCGAACAATTAGACCCGGATATTATCGTTGTTGGAGGTCAGTCCGGTATCATACCTCATAGCTTTTACGAAAAATCTCAGAGTTATACTTTGCCCTCATTAATCTTGCTTTTTGGAACCGTTCCCGATGCGTATATCCTGCTCGTTAATTCTATAGACGAACCTGAATTTATACAGGAAAATATCCGCGTGTTAAAGAGCCTGGGAAAAGGAAAAGTTATTCTGCTTGTTTTTAGCGATAAGAAAAAAATTGTTAATGACACGGTTAATACGGTCGTCAGCCAGCCGCTTTGTAGAGAGGAAATTTGTCAAACGATATTAAGCCTGGAATCAACGCATCGCATTCCAGCTACTGAGATAATTAGCGCAGAAGGACGAAAAAAGATGGCCGATGTTGTTATTGATTTTTTCTGAAACCGTAGGGGCAACCCTCGTGGTTGCCCGCATTTGAGACAAACGTAGCACTGAATTACGGCCTCCAGTGCAGGGTCCTAAAACTGCAATCATCCGTGTTCATCGGTGTTTATCTGTGGTTGCTTTTGGTGATAGGGAGAAAGTAAATGCAAGAAATTCGCAAAATATCGCTGATTTTAAATATCCTGCTATCTGTTTTGCTTTTGGTTGCGTTATTTGGGATATGGAAGTTGAGAAATACGAACTCTGGTCATTGGAAGGAAATTAGAGAACTCCGGAAAGTGAATGCAGATTACAAGGAGCACATAAACACTTCTACTTATGCATCCAATTATCAAGGGCAAGAATTTCCGAAGTTGCAATTGAAAAACACAAATGGCGATTGGATTTCAACAGACTTTTCTCAAACAGGAAAAGGATTGGTTCTGGTCTTCAAGGCGCAAGACTGTCAGCCCTGTTTGATCACTCAGATAAAGTTACTGGCGCATGTGTACCAAAATCAGAATCCCTCCAAACGCTTTCCAATTTATGCTTTTGCCAATGCTCCTTCAGAAGTGTTAAAAAAATATAAAAAGAGTTTTAATCTCCATTACGAGTTGCTTCCGGATACTGAGGACATGCTGTTCCAAAATAAAGTACTTACCCATCGTACCCCAGCTATTTTTGTTGTGAATAAAAAAAATATCATAACGCATTGCCATTTGCCCTCAAAAGATCGCCCTCAAAATTCAGTCCTCTTTTTTGGTGTGATTCAAAAACATTTGCCTTTGCAAAAGCCACTTCTAAACAATCATCTCAAAGGTTTGACCTATTCTCGAATCATTGCTGAAAATTTTGATACTGCTCCTTTATCTACATTCATTTATTGATATTTACGGATAAGATATGGCCTGGCAAAATGTTGATATAAATAGCCGCCGATAGACCCTGGCGAGTCGAGTGTCAGCGGTAAACTGCAATGCCTGCCCCTGCATGAGGTAAGCAGGGAGCGGTTCAAAGCTCAAGCAGTTGGGAATGTGAGCCTGAGAGAATGGTTTTACTTGAAGCCCATCAAGTAAGGTGCCTCTTATACGCGCATTCATGAGGGATTTGACTCAAAAAGGAAAGGAGGTGATACTATGAAAGCCTTGACGAAGCCGGAGACGTTTCAGGTTATGTCTCGTATCTACGGATATGAGTGCAATGATATCTTGGAGAATGAAGATGACGTGGCTTGTAATCCTTCAGGAACTGAATCGATACAAATAGGCACGGAGTGGGATCCATCAACCCAAGCCTTCGAGCCAGTGTACGAATGCGTGGAGGTTGATGATCCGGATATGAATGATTGCTGAGGATATCACGGATAGGAAATGATCCGTGGATCTCGTTGCGTGAATGCTGTATGCTCGTTGAAAAACCAAAGTGTGCTAACGAGCTTGATGGGCTTCAAGTTTGGATCGGTGTTCTCGGTAAACAGGCTGGGAACACCGATCCAGCGATAATAGAAGGATTGTCATTAATGAACAAAAAAAAATTATTGGTTCCAGTAGAGTGGCTGGCACTCCTCTTTCTCATCTTTGGGAGTTGCGAAAAAAGTGTAGTTGAAAGTCAGAAAGCGGTTGAAAGCCAGAAAGATGTCATCTTTCTCGATACACAAGCACAAAGAACCCATCTTTCATTGGTTGGTGATATCACACTGGAGATCCCAGAGGCTGGTCCCGCACTCGGGAGGGTAGGTTCTGTGACGATTACGGAGACCTATATCATAATTTTAGATAACATGAAAAAAAGTGTCGAAGTTTTTGACAGAGAGGGAAGCTATAAGTGGCCTATTAGCAGTCGGGGAGACGGAGTAGGTCAGTACAAGATACCGCTCGGATCAGCAGTTATCCCCAAAACCGACCAAATGCTGATCTACGATGGAGGTACTATGCAAATTCTTCGCTTCTCATTCAAAGGTGAATTTGTAGGGCGGGTAAAGTTGTCTGAGAGACGCGCCATTAATCGCATGGTGGTTTCTGAAGATCACAATCTCGTTTATACTTATGTTGATAAAAACAAAAACGGTATGCTTTGTGTCACTTCTCTAGATACAGGTGAAGACCTCGCCAGGTTCAAGGTCAAGGGCTTGCTTATGACGAAGCACGAAAAATCATATACTTTGTCCTGCCGTGGGGAGATAAGGTTATGCGAATTGATCTGGCAGCGCAGGAGTTTCTCCCGTCTCTGACTATAAATCATCCCGAATTTATCAGTTTTAAATTAGGTGATGGCAAAACTGGAAAAGAATTATTGAAAGCTAAGTTTAGCAGATTGTACGGCATGTCTATGCTGTCTTCGGGAGATATTTTAATCAGGTACTTGTTTGATGATTCACCAATCATTACAGGTCTTATACTTGTTTCAGACCTGAGCGTGGAGCCTTATGCACAAGGGGATGTCTATATATGAGTATTTATCGCCTGCCGATGATGAGGATGTGAATGGTAGGATTCGTATCTATCGTCTTATAGATACGCCCGAATCCCCTACCAGCTAATAGCGAGAGTCAATTCGTTGAGCATCTCTATCATCAATATTTTCAATGATTAATCTGACGGCGACTTTCACGGGTATTCTTCGTTTATATCATGGGTGAATATGAAAAAAAAACCACAGGTCATATCAGCTATTTCGAATATTTCTAAGCAGAGACACGTCTTTTATCATTTTTTAAAATTTCTAAAACCGTATTGGGTACACGAAAGCGTTGTTTTCGTGCTCATGATTTTAGGGACCGTTAGCTCGCTAGCCTTTCCCTATATCATGAAAATTATTATTGATGACGTGTTTCCAAATAAAGATTATGAACTCTTGATATTTATTTTGCTTCTCCTCCTGGGCATTACAGTCGGTAATATCATTATTAGTTTTTGTTCAAACTATTTATTCACTTGGATAAAAAACCGCGTTATGCTGGATATAAGGAGCCATCTTTTTGACCACTCGCAATAAATCTGGAGATATTGTTTATAGAATGAGCAATGAAGTTGATAGGATACAGTCGTTTATCACTTCAAGTGCTTTGAGTCTTGTACATAGCTTACTGACACTCATAGGGCTTACTGTGGCTCTCTGCTGGTTGAACTGGCAGCTATTTTTGGTTTCTATTATTGTCATACCCTTTCTGGTACTCAATATTCGCTACTTCCAGCCTAAAATAAGAGATATTACAGAACGCGGTCAAAAGAAAGGCTCTGAAGTGATGAGCTATCTGATTGAGCGATTTGAGACTGTCCAATTGATTCAGGTCTATAATGCCTATAATTATGAAAATAATAGACTACGGTCACAGCTAAATGATCTCTTGAGTATCAATATGCAAAATGTAACCTGCTCTGGAGCTATGAGATCCATTTCGAGATTTTTAACGTCATTGACACCTGCGATCATTCTGGGATGGGGAGGGCATAAGGTGATGTTGGGGGTTATGACCCTGGGGGCATTGGTTGCTTTTTTGCAATACCTGTCGCGCCTTTTTGCACCATTTAGAAATCTCAACCGCCTTTATATAGCTCTCATCCGTGTATCTGTTTCAATGAAGCGGGTATTCGAATTTCTCGAGATTGATGTTCAGAAAAACATAGATGGGTCTGCCACCAGTCCGTTTTCTTTTCAAAAGGAGATTGCGTTCACCAACCTCAATTTCGGATATAACGGACAACCCGTTTTGCAGGACTTCAGTTTAAGACTTGAGAAAGGAAAAAAATATGCTCTGGTGGGGTCAAGCGGTTGTGGCAAGAGTTCATTGGTAAATGTACTGTGTCGCTTTTATGAATCGGAGACAGGTGCGATTACTATTGATCACACACCGATTACCAATATCAAGCTGTATGAACTAAGAGAGCATATTGGTCTGGTAACCCAGGAAAATCAAGTTTTT
>JAGWBW010000040.1:23727-82288 GCA_021295695.1 Candidatus Latescibacterota bacterium | reverse complement strand
TGGTGATCGGTCCAGGCACCGTATTCGATCTTGCCATCGCCAAAGGAAAGATCCTCGCCCTTAACAGCTTTAATTTCCACCTCAAAAAGCGCTACTGGATCTGGAAACCCTTCTCCATGGGTAAAACGCGCCATGCGATTGGATTTGAGTTCGCAACCCGTCACAGCATCAATCATAGGGCCATATACGGCATTGAACGCATCTCGGTATGCCTCGCAGTCGTCACGGCGATCAGATGGCGTCGTCCACAAAACATCGGTTTTGTACACATCGCCCCAGTTCGCGCCCCCGCGAACAAGCCCCAGACTCAGGTTCTCAATGGTGCCAAACCACTCTGACCCGAGTTCATTGGGATACTGCGTGCCCACATTGCCGCTGGGCTCAACGAGGCGCACGACCTGGTCGTCGTCATAGGTCATAACAACTTCGGCTGTACTACAAAAAATGGGAATGGGCTTGTGACGGATAACATTGACGCTTGCCATAGTGAGAAATCCTTTATTTTGAGGTTACCAGATATCGCTGAGATCCAATACAAATCCCGGTAAAATGGGATCGGCGGATAGAGAATTGGGATTCTCGAGTACTTCAACGGGGACATGCGGGCGATAAATATAGACGGTTTTTTGCGGTGGCACAATGAGCCAGCCGAGTTGCAGGCCGTTGTCGATATACTCTTCCATTTTCTTTTTTAAGACGGGAATACGGTCAGAAGGCGATTTGAGTTCAATCGCAAAATCTGGACAGAGGGGCAGGAATCGATTTTGTTCTCTCCTGGTCAACTCATCGTAACGCCACCGCAACACCCACGAGGCATCCGGCGATCGAGTGGCCCCATTAGGCAAATGAAATCCGGTCGAGGAATCAAATGCAATGCCCGTGCCATCTCGTTTTGTCCATAAATGCAACTGCGTTGTAAGCTCTGCATTGCGATTGCCCGTTGCTGCTCCCGTTGGTGGCATAATGAGTATTACCCCTTCTGCATTGCGCTCAATACGCACATCGTGGGTGCGCTGGCAAAATACAAAGAATTGATCTTCTGTCATATCTACAAAAGGCGTTATATCGGTTTCCATTGTCGATACCTCTGATGGTATAAGAACGATCTCCCCCTCAGCATTGCACATGATACGCATCGCGCCATTGTGCTCCCAGATTTGAAAAAATTGTTCTTCTGTGAGTTCCAAAACGGGTTTTGTGTCGAGTGTGGTTGCCATTGTAAATACCTCTCTTGACAGTGTGATATCTTTTTTCAAAGATAGAACCAAAAATCCGCGCTGTCAATGTGTTAGGATGATCAGCTATCTTTGGATTGAAAAAACGTCCGCGCTTCCGCGAGAGATTCGCGGTTGCCTATATCGAGAACACCACCTTCAATATCGTATGCATAAACGGTTTCGCAGGTGTGCAACCACTCCAAAAAATGCCCGGGCGCATCGGGATTGCCTCCGTTGGCGATATATTCTTTAAAGCGAGACAATATCGACGCCGGATAAATATAAATAGGCGATGCCGACCACTCGGATATGGGTCTATCGGGTTTTTCAATAAATTGCAAAACGCGATTATCTTTGTCTAACTGGACATTGCCCCTGCGCTTGCGATCATCGTAGTCGGGATTGTGGCGCACAGTAATATGAGATGCGGGATTGGATTTGAATGTATGGACCAATTTTTGGAGAGAAAACAGCAGAATATTATCCGCAGCGAGAACGAGAACATCATCGGCAATATCGCGCGCTTCAATGGTAAACTGGATATCGCCCACAGCCCCCAATCGGTCGTCATTGGAAGTCGTACCGTCGTCGAGTATCTCAATCTCCAACCCTGTCTGTATCGCTCTATTTGCACGCGCCCAATCGGCAAAGTGCCCGTAAAACCGGTGATTGGTCACCACATAAGCACCATCGATATCTGCAATAGTTTTAATCTGTTCAATCAGATGATCGAGAATCGTCTTGCCACCTACTTCAATCAGAGGCTTGGGAAAATTTTTAGTAAGAGGATATAGCCGCGTGGCGTATCCCGCCGCGAGAATAATAGCTTTCACAGAATCCTAACTCCAGCGTCGGGTTGACAAATAAAGACCGGGGCATTTTTTGACAAATCGGGATGTTTGTCTCCATAAGCCGATTGAACCTGTTCAATCGCCGCACTGGATTTTTGGGGATTCACCAGCGCAACACAACAGCCTCGGAACCCGGCACCGCTAAAACGAGCACCGTAAATTCCATCGGTTTCAATGAGAATACGATAGAGATCTATAAGGGGCTTACTGCCGCATTCGTAATTCTCAATAGAACTGCGTCCCGACTCGGCGATCAACCTGCCAAACGTCTTGAGATCGCCAGCACCCCAGACATCAATACCCAGACGCACGCGCTCAGATTCCGTAAAAAAATGTCTGGCGCGTTTGGCCAGAGCATCGCTTAACAGGTTTTTATGCATTTCGTATTCTTCAAAGGTAATATTGCCGAGCAATGGCTCTCGATCAGAACGCCCCACGGCACTGAGCAATATTCGCGCTGCACGGGCGCATTCATCTACCCGCGTGTTATACCCCGTAGAAACCAGAGCCTCGCGCAAGCCCGATTGGGCAATCAGAATATCAAAGTCTGGCATAATATTGGACCGGGGGATCAATTCGTGCGTAGCCGACGCGCAATCAATTACCGTGAGAAAGCCCTTCTCCGACAACAGGATCGCCGATTGATCCAGAATGCCATTTTTGAGACCGAGATAGCCATTTTCAATCGCCTGATCAAGCCGAATATTATCTGCGGGCGACAGGGACAAATCATTGGCCTCTTCATAAGCGAGCAAATACGCCACGCCAATAGCGGCCGAAGAACTCAAGCCCCCTTCGTTCATTCTGCCCGCTGTAAGCCCCGTAATTCCGCATGTGAGTTTATGGCCTTCTCGCTGCAATGCGCGCACTGCACCGCGCGGGAAATTGCCCCAATCCCCATCTGTTTTATCGGGTACAGCGTCCAGTGCAAACGAGATCTCGCCCTCAAAAGTAAGACTCTGAAGATGCGTATTGGCATCGCCCGATGGCGCAAAAGCAAGGTACACAGCCTGATCAATAGCCATAGCCGTAACTTGCCCGAGTTGGTGATCAATATGCGCGCCAAGCGGACATATCCGATAGGGCGATCGCACAACGCGCACATCGGTAGGCGCAATACCAAATCGGCGATTCATCTCGATTTTGAGTTGGTCTGTCATAAGATCAATACTTCGGACAGTTTTTTAAAAAAGGATAGACAAAAAAGTGCCGTTCACACAGATTAAGGTATCTTAAACACCCAAGTCAAAGATACCCCTCATCTGGAGAGACGGCAGCTGAAAACAGCCAACAAGGAGATGATGAAAACCGTATAGACCAGTATTTACACCACTTACGAGACATAAAACCTTACCTCAACGCGGATGAAACCTATCTGTGTGTGGATGGCTTCTTCTCTAAAAAGAAATTCATCAATGGCGTGACCAACCGCCACCTCCACCAAATTGGCAGATTGCGACGCGATGCCAACTGTCGCTATCTTTATACAGGTCCCAAACGTGAGAAAGGCTCTGGCAATCAGAAAACATACGACGGCAAAGTTGATTGGCAGGACTTATCGCGCTTTACCTATCACCACACACAAGACGGCATTGCCTCGTATAGCCAGATACTCAATCACCAATGTTTTAAAAGAAACCTCAAAGTCGTGGTGCTGGTCAATGAGAAGATCAAGAAAAATTATGTGATCTTGTTTTCTACCGATCAGCATTTAGATGCCCAAAGTGTGGTCACCTATTACAAAGCACGCTCCCAAATTGAATTTATTTTTCGCGATGCCAAACAGTTTACTGGCCTATCAGATGCTCAGACGAGAGACAAAAAATGCCTTGATTTCCATTTTAATGCATCCTTGACAACTCTGAATCTATCCAAAGCAGAGCACTTGAAAACCCATTGGGATACCCCGACAAAGCCCTTTTCTATGACCAGCATAAAAGCCTGTTATTTCAACACCTTTTTCCTCGAAAAGTTTTTTTCAATGTTTGATCTTGACCCTAAGCACATAAAAAAATCACCCCAATACACATATCTCATCAATTATGGCAATATTGCCGCTTAATTCTGTCCGAACCATTGATAAGAAGTTAGTTGCCAGAGATCAGCGGTCAGCGATCAACTACATTACCAAAAATCGACGTGCTCCCTTGACTAAAGTCGAGGGATTCCGGGAGTTGCCCTGATTCAGGCTGCCTCCCGAGAACTTGCGGCTTCGTGGACCGTATGGTGATCAAACACCAAGACCACAGGGCGCGCCGAACGCCCACTACTGGGAACCCCAGATACCTGCCGATGGATATTGAACGCACCCATTAGGTCTGCCTGGCCTTCAAAGCCGCAGCAGCAGGAGTACCAACCACGATGCTTGCGATTGGATTTCTTTCTTATACCACAGTGCGGGCAAGTCTGCGAGGTATACTTCTCCGAGACGACTTTGACCTTTATGCCACACAGCGCGGCCTTGTATTCAATCATCGCGCTGAGCCTATCATATGGCCAGGCGTGCAGGCGTTGATTCATCCTTGTGCCATAGGCGATGTGCTGTCGGATGCCAGTCAAGTCGCCCAGGATGATAAGTCCTACACCCTTTTCGGCACACACATCCACAAACCGTCTGCTAGCGATATGGAGGGCATGCGTGATTTGTCGGGCTTCTTTTCGGGCGATCTGGCCATAGCGTCTCGACATCTTGGGATGGTCCTGGCAGGGCGGTTTGACCTTTGCTCTGACCTTCTGCCAATATCGGCGTGTGGCCTTGAGCAGGCGTCCACAGATCAGATACCGAGAGCCATCACAGAAATCTGCGGCGATGAGCCAGTCTTCGCCTATATCTACACCAACGGTGGCCTCTCCGGATTTATCAGGAACATCCACTTTGACCACCAGACGGGCTTGGAAATCCCGTGTGTGCGTATCGTAGATGATCTGGACGTTCTTCAACTGGGAAAGGTCAACATTGGGGCGGGTGTGGAGACGAAAGACGAGGCGACGCACACCGTCCTGTCGGGTGGTGCCAAGAGAAATGCGAAGATATGTCATTCCGCGCTTGTGGATCACCTTGATGGAGCCATTGTTGGGATGGGAATAGCGCAGTGGAGACAAACGCGTCTTCTTCCTGAACCCTGGAGGCCGTGCCTTCTTGTCGCGCTTGTGCTTTTGAAAGAACGACCCAAAGGCCCATCCCACCTCTTGGCGCGTGGTATCTACCACATCGGAATACAATTCCTTGTGGCGTGGCAGCCCGCGAGCGATACGGTTGAGATGGCTGGCCGAATAACAGACTTTTCCATGCTGCTCGTATTCTTCACGCAGATGAAAGATCAAGCCGTTATAGACTTTGGTAGCAGAAAGCATCACGTCACGGAGAATGGCGAAGCATTCGGGTGTCCCACGGAGACGGGCCTTATGAGTCAAGTAGGGCATTTAAGACTGACCCTCCTCAATGTAGTGCTGAATCGTCTCTGCCGAGACGTGTCCAGCCGTGCCAAAATAGTAGGATGGTGCCCACAGGTGGTCGGATCTTACCTGCGCTTTGAGTTCAGGAAACGCCATCCGCAGCTTACGCGCAGAGATGCCCTTGAAAATCTTAACTGCATTGGCCACAGAGATCGTTGGTGGCAGAGAGACAAACAGGTGAACGTGGTCGGGCATCACTTCGCAGGCCAGCAGGTCAAAGCCCTTATCGCCAGCGATTTGTGAAAAAAGTGCGAGGAGGTGCTGTCTGACTCTGCCAACAAGAACGTTTCTGCGGTCGATAGACCGCCATACAATATGGTATGCGGATTGATAGACACAACCTCTTGTTTTTATTAACTCATGCATACTCTAATATACTTGCAAATGGTATGGATGTCAACATCCATATGCAACACAACATTCAATCACGTCGCATTCCTCTCCATGCTAAAGCACGGGGTCTCCTGCGACATTTTTTAGGAGAACAACCGCAATGCCACAAATCAAAATAGGCAAGGGTATTGGCGATATTTCAGAACAGACATTGCGCTTTTATCGGCAAATTGGGGTCGATGCAGTATCGATGCCAATGCGATGGCGCACAGAACCGGGAACAGGCGAACGCAAACTGGTACCGCCGACACAGACGGGACCCAAAGGCGCGCAAGGAGGGATATGGGATGAGCGGGAATTGCAACGCATCAAAGCGAGAATTGAATCGTATGACCTGACGCCTCTCATCGCGGGATTGGGTATTTCAGGGCGCGTATTAATGGGTCAACCGGGTAGAGAAGACGATCTGAAAATTATAAAAGCCAATATCGAAATCGCAGGACGGCTGGGACTTCGGGCATTGAACTACAGTTTCACAGCCCTCAGAGCATCAGAAGGATATGCGGCGCAGCGAGGTGCGGGGCGCGGCGGCGCAGATCTGCGGGATTTTGACAACGAGCGGATAGCCAATCTCCCACCGCTCAATTCAATCGGGCGAATTGGGATGGATGAAATGTGGGACAACCTGACCTATTTTTTGGAAAACGCGGTCCCAACAGCAGAAAAAGCGGGTGTACAATTGGCCGCACATCCCAATGATCCACCGATTCCAGAATATCGCGGCGTTGCCCAACCCCTGGGCGATATCGCGGGCATGCAACGGTTGATCGAAGTAATAGACAGCCCATCAAATTGCATTTTTTATGACACGGGCGTAATGACAGAAAAAGGCGCGGACGCCGTCGAGATGATTCGCTATTTTGGGTCGCGGAATCGCATTGGAACCGTGCATTTCCGAAATGTGAAAGTGGAAATACCCCGATTTAAGTATATCGAGACCTTTCACGATGACGGCGAATGCGATATGTTTGCCTGTGTTCAGGCATTTCAAGAGGTGGGTTATAACGGCATGATTGACCCCGACCACACGCCGGGCATTCTGGGCGACACACCAGATACGCGCATTGGCTGGGCGTATGCCATTGGTCAAATGGTGGCGATGCGAAACGCCGTGGAAAAAAACAAATAAAAAAGCCCCAACGCGAAAAAGCATTGGGGCTTTTTATGATATTGTGTGTCAGAAACTGAGAACACTATAAACCAGAGTAATCGCAAAAATTACGCCTATAATGCCCATGGCGACTTTGAATTGCAAGCTGATTCTATCCTCTTCCCGGTCGCGCAGTTCGTTGAAAGTCTGCATGGTTCTCCCCCTTTGAGTAGTGCGGACGGATATGTCTTATATAAATAATACTAATTTTTTATATTAAGTCAATAGACAAATACGACTCTTGACAATTTATGCAGATAAATCTATCGTTTGCCATCGCTTTTGTATGAATGTCATACTCGGAGAAATATGCAAATGAAGTGGGTGGTCGTAATTGTAACAATTATAGTTGTGGGTGCGCTGGGTGTTGCCTACCATCTGAAGACCAATTATCCAAAATCAGACCCGCCTTATAATATTCGCGTAACAGGCACCCCCGAACAGATCGCGCGGGGACGTTATTTAGCCAATCACGTCACGGTATGTCTGGAATGCCATTCAACGCGGGACTGGGCGCATTTTTCTGCGCCACCGATACCGGGCACCGAGGGCAAAGGCGGCGAAGTATTTCCCGAAACAGCGGGGTTTCCGGGCACCTTGATCGCGCCCAATATTACACCGGCAGCTTTGGGAGATTGGACAGATGGCGAAATCATTCGAGCTTTTACCAGCGGCGTAAATAAAAACGGCGATCCGCTTTTTCCACTGATGCCCTATCGCGCATATCGAAATCTCATGCCGGCAGATATTGAATCCATTGTCGCTTATGTGCGTACTCTGGCTCCCATTGACCATATCCCACCGCGGTCCAAATTGAATTTTCCCCTGAACCTGATTGTACGCACAATGCCCGAACCCTACAAACTCCCCAAATCGGTTGATCGTTCAGACCCCGTTGCTTATGGCAAGTATTTGGCGACCATTGCCGGATGTGCCACTTGTCATACGCCTCATGATCAAGCACAGAGGCAGCCTGTTGAAGACATGCAATTCGCCGGAGGATTTCACTTTCGATTGCCCAGCGGCAAAACCGTGCAATCGGCCAATATTACACCCGACATAGAAACGGGAATTGGGCACTGGCAAAAACAGTATTTCATCGGGCGTTTCAGGCAATTTGCCGGGGAAAAAGCAAAACACATTCTATTGCAGGATGGCATGAACAGCGTGATGCCCTGGACGATGTACGCGGGCATGACAGACGAAGACCTCAGCGCCATCTACGACTATCTGAGAACTGTTGCGCCAATCCGAAATGCCGTTGAACGGTTTGCAGAACAGTAGAGAGGAAAATATGGAACCAGGTTCTGGAGCATTTAATTTTGACCGCGTCAAGGTATGGTATCATTGCCCGCAAGAAAGTCTTGCCGACCTGCCAGTGGTATTTGCCCTGCACGGGGCCTCGCGCAATGCCAGTACCTATCGCGATACCTGGGCCAGCCATGCCGATATGCACGGATTTTTGTTATTGGCCCCGGAATTTTCAGAGGCGCATTATCCAGATGAAGAGACATTTAACCTCGGCAATGTATTTGCCAAAGATGGCACGCGAAATGCCCTGGTCGATTGGTCCTTTCAAGTAATTGAAGGCATTTTTGATCACGTCAAAAAACGCGTGGGCCTCCGAGCATCGTCCTACGGATTTTATGGACATTCGGCGGGTAGCCAGTTTGTACATCGATTTTTGTACTTCATGCCTCAATCGCATGCACATATCTTTGTAGCCGCTAACGCTGGATGGTACACCATGCCCACATTCAAACAGACCTATCCCTATGGATTGACCGGATCGGGTCTGGCTGTCGCGGATCTGAAACGGTCGCTGAACCAGCGGGTTGTGGTACTCCTGGGCACTGATGATGTGGATGTAAACCACCCCAAATTGAGGCGCACGCCGCAGGCGATGATGCAGGGCGCACACCGCTTTGAGCGCGGTCACACATTTTTTGAAACGGCAAAACGCGAAGCCGAAGCACTCAATGTGCCATTCAACTGGCAGTTAGATACAGTACCCAACGTGGGACACAACAATGCGGGAATGGCAAAAGTAGGCGTTGCGTATTTGGCGAATGAGCGGGGTACAACTGGCCGCCTCTCAGGCCAGTTCATTTGAGCGTTTTTCGCAGATGAACGCAGATAAAAAAGAGGACTGGAGGCTGGATAGGCCAATCGCTTATAAAAAAAAGAATGGCCGCGATCCCTGTTATCGCGGCCATTTATGTACTACAAGCCATAGAACCTCCTATGTCAGCCGATCGGGTGAGAGGCTCTAACACCCGACCGCTGGGTACAGATTGGTGGCATAGTAACCTCCTCTTGTGAGCATTGCGGCCCGTCACACCCACTCGCGGTTCGATAAACTTTCTATGCCCTATGTGTTTGTTCAAAGGTCTAAAGAACGGTATCCAAGTCGGGTTACCGAATGGCGGTAACAAGTCCGACGCGTAAAAAAGACCAGATATAAAACACGCGGGCGAGAACCTTCTCGAGCGGAATGCCGCCTGACGATTCATATCGCCTGTTATTTAGAATATAACCCGATAAATTGTAGGATGTCAAGAGTCAATTTGAAACTTTTTTTTACTATTGTTAGGAACAATTATGCACTATATATCAGTATCCAATCCGCGCTAATCATTTTAGCCATAAAATAGGAGAACGCAGATATGGGATATGGCAGACAAGAAGAGCCGAAATTATTTAACGACGAGCAAATGCGTCAATTTATCGCAGACGGGTACGTAATTTTTAAGCCAAATGTGCCCGATAACCTGCACGAGACCATCAGGCAAAAACTGCAATTTATGGTAGATGAAGAGTTCAATTACGGCAACAATGTGCTACCTCGCGTTCCCGAGATGGACCGCATCTTGAACAGCCCAGAAGTGCGGGGCGCGCTCATCAGCGTACTCGGCCCTGGATACATCGAACACCCGCATCGGTTTTGTCACTACATCTCACCCGACGCAAGACAAAGAACACTCGCCCAAAATTGTCATCAAGATTCTTACACACCCCTGGGACGCCCGCGACAACACTACCCTCGCTTTGCGCGCATCATGTACTATCCGCAGGACTCACCCGTTGAGATCGGTCCCACGCACGCGATTCCCGGCACACATTATCACAGGCGATTGACCGATCAAGACCGCCAGAACGCCATTCCAATAGCCGGTATAGCTGGCACAGTATCCATCACGCATTTTGATATAGGACACGCCGCAGGCATCAACGCGCTTCGACAACCCCGGCATATGATCAAATTCATCTACGTACGCGCAGAAGAACCGACCGAACCCTCGTGGGATTGCCGGGATCATATCTGGCGAAATCCCGAAACATACAAAACACCGCATGATCTGCATCTGGTCTGGTCGCATATATGGGATTGGCTATGTGGCAAAAAGGATCGATACGAAAGTTTTCGCGCATCAGCCCCCGCAATTTGTGAATTAGAAGACCTGCATCACGACAACCTGGACAAACAACTCGCAGCCATCCATTCAATAGCCGCAACAAAAAATACCGATGCAATTCCAGCATTGATTCACAAGCTCAATTCCGACGAACAGTGGACGCGCCTCGCGGCTGTATATACCCTGGGCGCAATCGGTCAACCCGCGGTTCAACCCCTTGTAGAAGCACTCTTAGATGCTGCCGCACACAAAGACGATGATCCCGTACCCCAATCATGGAATGAAGGCGCCATATCGATGGAAGATACCGCACATGCACTTGCCGCCATAGGCACCCCTTCACTAAATGCGCTGATTGAGTTGCTGGACAACCCAGGCGAATGGGCACGTATCAACGCGGCCTTCGCACTCGGTGAAATGGATTCTCTGGCGACACAAGCCGTACCTGCGCTCACGTGCTGCCTGGACGATGCGTCTCACTGCGTTGTGCGAACAGCCACAGATGCGCTGGGCAGCATTCGGCGAAATAACGAAGAATTTATACCCGTACTCGAGCGACTCCTCAAAGTGGGACGCCCCGAATGGCAAATGCCCGACCGACGCAACTGGACGCCCTACGATCAGGTCCGCGTCAACGCCGCAATGGTGTTTACGCGCCTGGGCAAAGACGCCGCATCTGCCGAAGCCCTTCTGCTCGACACATTATCCGACCCCAACGGTCACGTCGCCGCATTTGCCCTGGAAGCATTGAGGCGGATAGGCACGCCCTCGGCAATAGATGGCGTCATGGAATATCTGATGACGCGGCGGTGGGATGAAAGCATTGAGAAAGGAAGACTATTTTGAATGCACGACACCTGATTTCAACGCAGGGATCGGACCGTGGCACGGGATATAACATGAGCGGGAAACTGATTCGGCGCGATGGCAAATTATTCATCGGATGGTTGGATGCCCCGTCAGCAAAGGGCACACAAGCGAGAATCATGATAGGCGTTTGTGACGAAGTATCGGGCGAGATGCACCGAACATTTCAAATTGGCGAAGGCATTGACAACCACTGTGGACCCGCCCTGGTACTGGACGGCAACGGACGATTGCACGCCCTCGTCGGAGCGCACCACGGACCGTTTTTTTATCGATGGTCAGACAACCCAGAAGATCCGAATACCTGGAGTGAAGCAGAGGCATTGGGCACATTGGGCACATATCCTAGCCTGAAAGTGGATCAGGAGGGAACTCTTCACCTATCACATCGCGAGCGCGGGGACAGATGGGCCATGTGGTACCGACGAAAAAAAGCGAATCAGAATTGGGAACCACCGCGTTCAATTGCCGTCAGCCCGGTCGCGGGATACAATCATTTCATGCAATCTCTGACCACAGGACCAGACGGAACCCTGCATCTAATATTTCAATTTCACTTTGCAGAATCTGGACATGCAGCAGACTGTCGGGGACGCGCAGCAGTACATGCATATTCAGAAGACGGCGGCGACACGTGGTTTAACGAAGGCGCGCGCTTTGAAGACCCATTGACAATGGAAACAATGCGAGCCATTTGTCACGATCCGCACGGCGGAGATGGTCAGCACAGTGTGCGCGTGGGCAATCACGTCATAGATGCAAACGATCAACCGTGGTTCTTCTGCTCATATCCCGGGTATCAAAGCGGTGTATTGTGGCATCGCAGCGACGCGGGATGGGAGCCTGTGGATCTATCTCCAGTCCTCAATGGCTTAAACATGGAAGGCGGACGCGCGACATCGCTATCCCGAGATCACAAAGGCAGATTGCACTTTGCATTTGCGACACATCCGCACAAAAAGCGATGTGAATGGTTCTGTCCCGAACTGGAATTATTTCATGCAATACTCGACGAAAAAGGCGGGTTGGTCTCCTTAGATCAACTCACAGAAACCGACAACACGGCAGCAAACTGGTTGCCCGCACTGGAGCAATGGGACTGGACGCGCCCTCATCAAAAATTCGATAATGGTCACTGGATGATGTACACACGCGGCTTAAACGCCGGCGGCATTGGCGGCGACAACAAAAGCGCGTTGAAGACAGAAATTTATTTAACCCGATAAATTTATCAAATCTTTCCTGCTGAATTTCCAATAATAAAAAAAGTTGACAAGCGAGATCATTCACTTTATTTTCTTAAGTAACTCTAAAAAATAGAGAACTCTAAAATCCATCAAAGGAGAAACCAAATGCAACCCACGCAAAAATTTGAAGAGGACGTAGCCTTCGTCCGCGAGGCCGTTGAAAAGCGCGATCGAATGCAATACAACTCCATTGCCATAGCCGTGCTCTGGGCCATCATCCTCACCGCCGGTTATATAGTCAACGATTTTCGTCCCGAAATTAGTCACCTCTATTGGCCCATTGGGACCTCCATCGGATTCCTGATCAGCATCTGGATCGGCGTGCGGGCAAAGCGGGTGGAAGGCGTCGCAAAACGCAGCGAAGGGGCTAAGCACACCCTGCACTGGGGCAGCTTGTTTTTTACGATAGCCGCTATTGTGTTCATTGCCCTGCGACACGGCCTGGATGGCTGGGTGATGGGCCAGTACATCACCCTGATCTCTGGCGTCACCTGGTACCTGGGCGGTTTGCACCTGGACCGTCGCTTTCTTTTGCCCGGTGTCGTATGCATCGCGAGTGCCCCTGCTGTTGACTATCTCGCCCCCTACCCCTGGACCATGGCTGGCCTGCCCATCGCCGCCAGCCTGATCATCAGTGCCCTATGGATGAAACCTAATGACAAAAGCATCGTCTGAAAACACCTCCGATAGCCTTGCCCAACTGGACAAACTGCTGGAACATCGGTCTCGGCTCGGTGCCTGTGTACTCCTCGCCGACACCGATGCCATGACTTTTACCAGTCTGAAACAATTGCTAAAAGAAACCGATGGCAACATGGGCGCGCACCTGCGAAAACTGGAAGACATGGGCTATGTCGATATTGACAAGCGATTTGAAAACCGAAAACCCGTCACCTGGTACAGCCTCACGGAAAAAGGCCGCAGGTCTTTAACCACACACTTAAATGCCCTGCAAACCGTAATCCAGAGTGCTGGTATCGACTGAATAGGTATATACAAAACATGAAACATATCCCCCAGTAGGCGCATCGTAGTTGGAAAACCTTTTTTTACCTCGCTATAGCTGATACCCAAATAATAAAAAACCATGAAACACATCCCCACATCCACAACGCAATGGGCAAAGGTCCTCCTCCTTCTGTCTTTCGCTATGCCCGCCCTTGCACAGAATCACGCCTTTGTCCAGGGCCAGGTACTCGACGAAACAGGCCAGCCAATGGCTTTTGTCAACGTCCATATCACTGGCACAATTGACGGCGCAATCACCGATCGCGACGGCCGCTTTGTCTTCTTCACGCAGCACATGGGCAAATGCAAACTGCACGCATCCTTCATCGGCTATGAACCCGCTCAGCAAACCCTGCATCTAACGCCCGGCGATACCACAACCGTTCGCCTCATCCTGCGCCTCGCCCTCATCCAACTCGACGAAACCATCGTCACGGGGAGCACTTATACCACTGGGGAAGACGAAACCGTAACCCTCTCTCCCCTGGACGTCGTAACAACACCCGGCGCTTCCGCAGATATATTCCGCGCATTCAAAACCTTTCCTGGCGTTGCAACCGTCGATGACGGCGCCGGCCTCTTTGTGCGCGGAGGCGACGTGAGCGAAACCGTCATATTGCTCGGACAAGCCACAGTCGTGCATCCCTACAAATACGAATCGCCCACCGGCGGCGTCTTCGGCACCATCTCTCCCTTTATGGTACAGGGCACGGTCTTCTCCACCGGCGGATTTCCCGCGCGCTATGGCAACGCACTTTCCTCCGTACTATCCATGGAAACCCAGAACATGCCCGCGCAGAAAAGCTACACACTCAACCTGGGCCTCGCCGCTGGCTCTCTCGGCCTCAACCTGCCTCTTATATCCGACAAATTGGGTGTACGCTTCACGGGCAATCTCAGCTTTACCGATCTTCTATTTCGCATCAACCGCCACAGCAGTGCATTCACCACCACGCCGCGCGGACACGACGGCAACCTCAATTTGATCTACCAGTACTCGCCGACCGGTCGCCTCAAATTCTTCAGCTTCAACGCGAGCGACCGTCTGGGCGTGCGCGTTACAGAACCCTCCTTTGACGGCATTTACAAAGGCAGTTCCAACAGCGCGTTGCACAACCTCGAGTGGATGGAGGTATTCGCCAATTGGATCATGGAGACCAGTGCCTCGCTCAACCACCACACAGCGCGAAAACAATTGGGCAATCTGGATTTCTCGCCCCGCGACCTGACCCTCAAACTCCGCACAGACATAGAACGCGCCCTCACCTCATCTGGATTCTTGCGTCTCGGCGGCGAAATCGAACACACGGACAACCGACTCAGGGGCAGCATACCCCAGGGTGATATATTCGACCCCCAGGCAGATATCTTTGAACTCGACACATCCTACGGAGCAAGGCGTGCGGGTGCCTACTTTGAAATCAACTTTGAACCTGCTCGCCGCATCGTCGTCAATCTCGGCACACGTGCCGACCACCACAACCTGGACGACCGATTTGCCATAGACCCGCGCGTATCTGCGCGCTACCAGTTCACCAAACACACAGACGCACGTCTCGCCTGGGGCATCTATCACCAATTTCCCGATCCGTCCAAATACAACGCCACCAGCGGCAATCCCAATCTAAGACCTCAACGCGCACAACACAGAATCATCGGCCTGCACCACGAACGCGACCAGTTCATGGTGCGGCTGGAGGCATACCACAAACCCTACTACAACCTCGTACTGGATCATCCCGACCTGAACCTCTCCAATGATGGCAAAGGCAGCGCCTCTGGCTTAGACCTCTTCCTCAAACAAGGCGATTTTCTCAGCACGCGCTTCAGCGGGTGGATGGCCTATAGCCTGCTGAGATCGCACCGCTTACAGGTGCGCCACATCGGATCTGAGATACACTATGAAGAAGCCCCATCGCCTTATGACATCACGCACAACCTGACACTCGTCGCAAAAATGCGGCTCATAGACGACCTAAGCGGCGGCCTGACCGCCCCAATCGTGGGCGCAGTTCCCGTAGAAGGCCAGGGCTATTACCTGCCCATAGAAGGGCCCGTCGGCTCAGAACGGCTGCCATCCTTTCGGCAAGTGGATGGGCAACTGAGCTATTTGCTGCCCTTTGGCGCGAATCACCAGATCATCTTCTATCTGGCGATCAACAATTTGCTCAATCGCGCCAATGTGCTTGACTACGATTACTCTACAGACTACAGCCAACGCCAGCCCCGCACCACCACCTTTCGCCGATCTATTTACTTCGGTGCACAGGAGAACAGCCATGCAATACATTTTACTCGCACTCATCGTCTCCCTCATCATCCTCACACAAAAAGGATATGCGGTTGCACAGCAATCAACAGATGGACAAAATCCCGACCAGCCGACTGTCAAATCTGACGAACCCGCACAACCCGCTGCCGATCTCCTCACCAGCGGGAAAAAAATCCTGCAACAGGGTATAAACGAGAACAATCTCGACGCCATGTACGCCGCCCGGGCGACATTTGAACGCGCCCTGGCTGATAAAAGCCTATCGGCATGGAGCCATTACTACATCGCCCTTACCGACTACCGCATCGCCAACTATCTCTTAGCTCAAGGAAAAAAGAACAAAGACCGAGCCTCCAAGCACCTGAAAGAAGCGGCTGAGCATCTGGAAGAAGCCACCCGAGAAGACATCACTCGAGAAGATGCCAAAACGGTCGCAGCCGAAGTCTGTGCACTGCTCTCAAGCGTGTACGGGCGACAAATCAGCCAGAGTGGAATCAAAGGCATATTCCTTGGACCCAAATCAGGCAACCTCCTGAAAAAAGCCGAGCAACTCGCACCCGACAATCCGCGCGTGGTCCTGAGCGCGGCCATCAGTGCTTTTAACACACCCAAAATGTGGGGTGGAAGCAAAGAACGGGCGATGGAAGGATTTCAGCGCGCCGTATATCTCTTTTCTCAAGAAAAACCGACCGATCCCATCCATCCCGTCTGGGGACACAGCGAGACCTATGCCTGGCTGGGCATCGCGTATATGGACCGCGATGAGGAAGATTCAGCGCGAACAGCTTTTGAGAAAGCGCTGGAGATTGATCCGGATAACGGCTGGGTCAAATACGATCTGTTGCCGAAGGTGAAAAAGGAGAATTAGGATATTGGTCTAAAGCGTAATATTGCTCGCAATATTATATCTCAGCTTGCTTAAAAAATAAAAAGTAAGTATAATCGGAAGAATTGCTCTGTAAGCGGTAGTTTGCGAAATGTAGAGAAAGGAGATGGCATGGCGGATCACCTGGAAGAAGTCTATAAAAAATATGTCAAACCTTTACCCACAGCAGAGCGCCTACGCTTGTTAGAGATGACGGTTCATGATTTGGCACTTACCGCCCCACAGGACACCAAAGAACGGAGTATTCTGGAGTTGCGTGAGTTAGGCAAAGAAATTTGGAAAGGTGTAGATCCTCAAAAGTATGTTGACGGTCTTCGAGAAGAATGGGATCATCGACAGTGATCACACTGGATGACGCATTGGCAGATGTGACAACAGTGGGATGCGATACGCCACTCATCATTTATTTGATCGAAATGCATCCCGAATACGATGTATTGGTTACTGAGATTTTTCGGAGGATTGAGCAAGGAATCATTACAGGATTTACCTCAGCCATTACCTTGACGGAAGTTTTAACTCAACCTCTGAAACAAGGACAGATTCATCTACAAAAAGAATATCGAGATTTGTTGCGTTCGGTATGAATGAAAACGTCAGCAGGAAGCAGAAAGTCGTTTTGAATCCGTTCAAGCCAGACCACACATGGAGATAGAATGTTCAAAATCTACTTTAAGACAGCTCTGAGGATTCTGATTAAGTCCAGGACTTATACATCTATTAACATCATCGGGCTTGCACTGGGTATAGCCTGCTGTCTGCTCATTATGCTTTATGTTGAAGACGAATTGAACTACGACGGATTTCACAGACAAGCCCACAGGATATACCGTATCACCAGCGAAGAGATTCACAAAGGAATGGGGGTCACTCGATCGGCCACCACGCCCGCACGACTTGCCTTGACTCTCCAAGACACCTACCCCGAGATCAAGGGAGTTGTTCGTCTATATCCCAAAAGCTCTCTTGTTGCGCGGGGTGTACAGGCAGAATTTCAAGAGGAACGCTTTTTTTATACTGATCCTGATTTTTTTCAAGTTTTTTCATTTCGACTGCTTGAAGGTAATCCCGCCGAAGTTTTGAAAGCACCCTTCTCAGTGGTGCTGACCGAATCGGCAGCCAGGCGATACTTCGGAAATGAAAACGCGATTGGACAAGTACTCAATATAGACCGAAAATTTGATTGCAATATAACGGGCATTGTCCAGGATCCACCTGATAATTCACATATCCAGTTCGATTTTCTGGCGTCTTTTGCAACCGCTGAGTCCGTGGATCCGTGGATTGTAAACTGGGAATGGCCCCCTATGTATACATATCTCCTGCTCCATGAGGATCATGACATAGCTGAAATTCGAGCTCAGATGCCAAAATTTATCGCGCAGAATCTGCCTTCGCATGTAAGCGGACGGGTGAGTTTTGCAGTTCAGGCCTTAAGACGCATACATCTATATTCTCATCTCGAAAGAGAACTGACACCCAACAGTGACATTGTCTATGTGTATATTTTTTCTACCATTGCTTTTTTTATTTTGCTCATAGCCTGCATCAATTTCATCAACATGACGACATCCCGGTCAGTTCAACGTGCCTTGGAAGTCGGCATGCACAAAGTATTTGGTGCACACCGCAACCAGCTTGTCAGACAATTTCTGTGCGAATCCCTGCTTGTCGCAACACTGGCTTGTGTGCTTGCACTTGGGCTTGTAGAATGTCTGTTGCCAATATTTAACTCTGTTTCACACAAGCAGATCGGCTTGCAGGATTTGGGATATCAGACAGTTTTTTTTGTTTCAGCGGGGTTGGTAGTAGGGGTGGGGGTGATTGCCGGAAGCTATCCGGCATTTTACCTTTCGAGATTTACACCTGCCAGAGCTGTAAAAGGCATCTTATTGACGCCTCATAGTCCTTCTGCCTGGCTGCGCAAAGGGTTGGTGATCTTTCAGTTCGCGATCTCGAGCATTCTAATTACCGGTACGATCATCATTTACAGCCAGCTCGATTTCCTGCAACATACGCGCCTCGGATTTGATAAAGAACAGATGGTGATTGTTCCCCTACGTGAGGTTGAAGATCAGAAAAATTACAGAGTACTCAAACAGAAATGGCGTGAAGGACCAGGTGTGATAAGCGTAACGGGTTCTTCAGGAGTGCCGACTCATGTGGGGCTTTATGAATTTCATATCTTTCCCAATAATGCTCGAGACGACAGTTTGGAAATTTTTACTTTAACTGTGGATAAAGATTTTGTCGAGACCTATAATATGGAAATTCTCAACGGCCGTGACTTTTCTGAACATCATATCAGTGACGCGGCTCAAGCATTTCTCGTGAATGAAGCTGCGGCGGAAAAATTAGGCTGGTTGCACCCGATTGGAAAGGAAATGACGCTTAGATATTGGAGAGATAAATGGGTAAGAAAAAAAGGCCGTATCATCGGCCTTGTGAAAGATTTTCACTACCATTCTTTACATCGGTCCATTGAACCCATCTTATTTCACATCGATACTATTGAAAAGTCTTACTATTATGCTTTTTTGTCAGTACGGATTTCAGGGTCAGATATTCAGAATGCACTAAGTTTCCTAAAACGCAGATGGAAAGAATTCAACCCCAATCGGCCATTTGAATTTTTCTTTTTAGACGACCGGTTTGATCAACTGTATCGCGCTGAAGAACGGCAAGCACACATTATAGGTATTTTTGCTTTGATCGCGATTTCTATTGCCTGTCTGGGGCTATTTAGCCTTGCAGCTTTTTCCACCGAACAAAGAACAAAGGAAGTGGGCGTGCGAAAAGTCCTTGGTGCTTCCGGGATCGACATCGTGGTATTACTCTCAAAGGAATTCACAAAATTGGTTATATATGCAAACTTGCTTGCCTATCCGATAGCTTATTACATTGCGGAGGTGTGGCTCCAGGGTTTTCCATATCGAATCCATCTGGGTGTTAGTCCTTTTCTCGTTGGAGGACTGCTCACCTTGACAATTGCTTTTGTAACTGTAGCCTATCACGCCTTCAAAGCCGCAACTGCTAATCCGGTTGAAGCCTTGCGGTATGAATAGCAAAAGATGCGGATTAGCGCGCATCACCGGTAAAAGAATGACCGCGAGTCGAAATATCTCGCGGTCATTCTTTTTAGAAATCGGTTGACAGTATCTTCAATCGCCTATTACATTTGATCTCTCCCAAACAAAAATGCTGAAAACCCAACCCACAAAGGAACGCACATGTCCAACGACAACATCATCCGCGTCGCCATCGGCGGTCAGGGCCGCAGTGGATACAACATCCATGCCAAACAATTGAACCAGATGCCCGACAAATTCAAAATTGTAGCCGTGGCCGATCAATTGCCCGAGCGCAGGCGCGATGCCCGCGAACAATTTGGAGCCGAAGCTTATGAAGACTGGCAAGACATGGTCAAAGCGGGTGGATACGATCTCTTTATCAACGCCCTGCACCAGCCCCTGCACCCCGTCGCCAGCATTGCCGCTCTCCAGGCGGGTGGCCATGTCGTATGCGAAAAACCCACCTGCAAAACCGTGGCGCAATTCGACGACATCGTTCAGACAGCCAGAGACAACAACCGCGTCTTTGCCCCCTTTCAGAATAACCGGTTGCAGCCCTACTTTGACAAAATACAGGAAATCATCAACTCGGGCGTTCTGGGCAAAATTGTGTACATCCGATCCTCCTGGGGCGGTTTTTCGCGGCGCTGGGACTGGCAAACCCGTCAGGAAAACTGGGGCGGTGGCCTGCTCAACACAGGGCCCCATCCCGTTGATCAAGCCCTCTGCCTCTTTGGCTTTGACCGCACCCCCAGCGTCTTTGCCCGAATGGACTGCAACAACCCCTTTGATGGCGATGCCGACGATCACTGCACCGTCACATTGTACGACCCCGAACGACAGGCACCCCAAATCGACATCGTCGTAAGCAACTACCTGCATTATCCGCAAAACGACACCTACACCATTAACGGCACCTATGGCGGTCTCACAGGGGGATCATCAGCACTCAAATGGCGTTATTTTGACCCTGAAAAAGCGCCCAAACACGACATGTGGACATGGTCGGTAAACCGACAATACACCCGCGAAGAACTCGACTGGACTGAAGAAACGTGGACACTCGAAGAAGAAAAGAAAAACAACAGTTCTCCTTCCGTCTCACTTGAAAGCGGTCCCGAACGCTTCTACAACAACATCTACGATGTCCTCAAAAACAACGGTGAGTTCCTCATCACACCCGCGCAAGTACGCACACAAATCGCTGTGATAGAAGAATCCCATCGTCAAAACCCGCTTCCAAAAAAATAAAGCACAGCAAAGGACAACCCATGAGCATCCCCATCTTAGACACCCATCAACACCTCATCTACCCGGGTAAATACCCCTATTCGTGGACCGATAGCCTACCGCCACTCAAAGGCAATGCCTTCCACATCGAAGACTATTTGACCCTCACAAAAGGCAGCGGCATCACGCGCACCATTTTCATGGAAGCCTCGCCCGATGACCCCCACTGGCGGGACGAAACGCAATTTGTCTATGAATTATCCGAACAACCCAATGCCATAATCGAAGGCGTCATCGCCAACTGCCGTCCCGAATCCCCCTCTGGATTTGAAGCCTATATCGAATCTGTTCAGCACCCCAAACTCGTCGGCTTTCGCCGCATCCTGCACACCATGCCCGACGACCTCTCCCAATCGGATCACTTCGCAACAAACATCCGCATCCTCGAAAAATACAACCTCACCTTCGACCTCTGCTTCCGAGCCGACCAACTACCCATCGCCCGCGACCTTGTGCAAAAATGCCCAAACGTCCAATTCATCCTCGACCACTGCGGCGTACCGGACATAGCAAAACATCGCGCAAATAGCCGCCCTCCCCAATGTCGCATCCAAAATATCGGGCGTCCTCGCCTATTGCGCCGAAGGAAATGCCACCACCGAAGCAGTTCGCCCTTATGTTGAACACTGCATCGCCAGCTTCGGCTGGAACCGCGTGGTCTGGGGCAGCGACTGGCCCGTATGCAACACGCGATCCGATCTGCCTACCTGGGTGCAAGTATCCCGCGAAATCGTTGCCAACGCCGATGAAGCAGACCAGGAAAAACTCTTCCACAAAAATGCAGAACGCATCTATCTCAAAAAATCATGAGCAAACGGCCACCTGCAAAACAAGTGGCCGTTTACACATCTCAATTTCTGTCTCTAATTCTCCTCTCCCCCATCTGTGCGATCTTGCTCACCCTTCTGCACAGCGGACATCCCGTCCTTTTTACCCATCTTATAAGCCTGTTGTGATGCAAATATCACCTTTGTCTTTAAGCTACATATTCACTCTGCCATGCACTCTTGCACAACATCCGACGCCATATTAATAAACGTATTCCCCTCAATCACCGTTCCGCGTGCTTCGCGCTCAATCGCAATCCCCACCTTCTGCCGTTCTCCTCCCGTATCCTCAATCCGATTATCTCGGATCTCCACATCGTACGTCGTACCGCGAATCTCAATTCCATACCCATTCTCGGCAAAACCATTATCGCGGATCACACACGAATAAATCTCATTTCTGTGCGCCCCTCGAAACTCGGACAAAGGCGTCCGAAACAAAATGCCCACCTTGTGATTACCCGCAATCTCGCAATTGACAATGCGGTTATCCGTATCTCTGTGCCCAATTGAAATGCCAAAATCCCGATTGTCCAAACACGCGCAATCCTCGGCGATGCCATCCGACACACCCCAGCAAAAGAAAATACCCTGACTATTGCCCGTTGACCGACACAGACGAAATTGCGGCCGCTGCGATCCACTTCCCGGATGAAACCCCAGATTGGCATTGTTCTCCGACACACAATTCTCAAAAACAAAATCATCGCAAACCTGAAAACTGAACCCATCGCCATTGTAATTGCGCGCCGTCACATTCCGAAACGTATAGCGATGGCAACGCTGCAAAAACACCGCACCCGAATAATTCCCGTTAATCTCTTCATTCTCCTCCATATTGCCATCCAGAACTATATTCTCAATATTTACATCGCAAACCCCTTCTTCCGCCGTCAAAATGGGGAAAATCGTCGCCAGCGTCGCCCGTTCATCCAGCCACATATTCTTGTACACGCGCTTACTAAGCGAAATCACCGCCCCCTCAATCGCCGTCACAGTATCTTTCACCACCGCCATCCCGGACTTGCCATAAGACCGCAACATCACCCCGCAGCCCACACCAAACCCATGCGCATCCTCCACCTCAACCCGCGCCTCATACCAATCGGAATCCCGCACCAGAGGCGTCACAATCCCCGCAGCCTTCTTCAACACCGTCGTGCTACCCGACCCACGCACGGTCAAATTTGGATGCAGATAAAGCGCGTTACGCATCGTATATATCCCCGGCAAAATCTGCAAAACACCACCACCCAGACGGTGCAAATAATCCGCACCAGCCTGCAAAACCCGATCATCGCCCCCCTGCAAATCCCCCTCGCCCTGCCCCACTGTCAGCACCATCTCCCGCCGCTCTGTCATAGGCCGATTAGCAGAAAAATCCGACATATCGAAGCTCCTTAAATACGAGTGCTGACCTTATGAACTTTCAAATTCGCATATTCGCCAATCAAAGGGGCCATCTGTCGAAAACCGATCTTACCATCGCCCAGCAAAGGCCCATACGTCTGACCATCATCAACCCAGTGGAAAATCTTCAAATCGCGAATGTAAAAAACAACTTCCGCACCGCATTTGATCAGCGTAATCGGGTATGGCGGTCTGGCATCTACAACCGAAGGCAAGGGATCAGCCCCCTGACAGACCATGTGAAAACCATAACTCTTGCGCAAATTGCAAACCTGAAAAGCGCGTTCTTTGAGTGCCTTTCGCCGAAAATAAGACACGTGCAACGCATTGATATCGTTGCTGTGATACTGCTTGTATTCACCAGCCCGCGGTGCCAATGACGAATCAAATATATCTTCACCACCTCGTCCCAAAGCAGAAAAAAACAGAATGCACAACCCCGGCTCGCGCACCGGCCAAAAATCCCATGTCACGGCAATATCCGCTGGAAAATCTTCAGGACACCAAAAAACAAAATTTGCCGCCTGCCCTTCCCCGGGATCGCGGCGATTCTCCATTCGCATGCGACCATTCGGAAAGGTAATCGCGGCATCCCCCTCCAACCGAAACCTTTCAATATCTGACGCTGAAGACAGGGGATTATCGTAAAGCAATTCACCAAATTCAAAATTATCCATAACACCTCTCCTGATGCGTTGATCTATTGGGTTCTTCACCGCATGAACAGCTTGCTTCAAAACCAGCGGCACACTAACAAAAGATACTGAAAACAACGCCATCTTGCTGCATTTAATAAACGCTCTGCGAGTCCATTCCATCATTTTAGTCTCCCTTTAGTCTCCCTCTCTAAAAAACAAAAAGCTCTGGCAAAACACCAGAGCTTTTTCCGTTCCAATTGTATAGAAATCGCGACTATTTGGTCAAAAATGGCTCACGCGCCGCCACCAACATCACCAAATCCTTTTAAGATATTATTTTTTATACAGATATAATCTTTAAAAAAGAAAAGATCCAGACTGAATTTGTGTTATCAGACGACATATCGTCCAACAATGCAATCACTCTGGATCATATCTTACTTATTAACAAAATTTTAAAATATAAGGACGATAAATAGCCTTAAAGATTATATAGCGCCTTTATCGTAAAAATATTTTTGACCTATTCACGCAACGCCGCGCCCCATCTATTGAAGAGCAGCACGTGCTTCATTATTCATATCCATCGTCATATCTCCTTTGCCACATCGGCAACCGCTTCAATCGTCGCATCGATCACGTCATCTGTATGCGCTGTCGATAAAAACCACGCGCCTCGCTCCAACGCGCGCACGCCTTTGTAATGAAGTGCCTCTGTAAATTTGATATACCGCTCGCGATCGGCTTGAAGCGAACTGCGATAATCGGTAACTGGAGAATCAACGCCAAAGCCCACGTGAAAAACCTGTGGAAAGCCCGCAACCCGCGCTTGAATACCGGCATCTCTTAGCGCGCGCGCAATGCCTTCTATAAGCCGATTGCCCCGCGCATTGAGCACATCAAACGTCTCTTTTTTCCCCAACTCCGTCAGCGTAGCGATCACCGCGGCCATGGAAGCGGGTTGCGCATTATAAGTGCCTCCGTGCATCACGCCCGCGACGAGCATATCCATCAAATCGCCCCGCCCGGCCAAACACGAAACCGGAAATCCATTGGCTATTGCCTTGCCAAACGTCGCCAGATCGGGCGTCACCCCAAAGTATTGCTGCGCACCGCCAGGCGCCACGCGAAACCCCGTAATCACCTCGTCAAAAATGAGCACCGTACCCGTATCGGTACACACCTCCCGAACCCCTTCCAAATAGCCCTCAGCGGGAAAAATCGTGCTGGTATTGCACATCGCTGGCTCCATAATAACAGCGGCGACATCCCCGCGTTGCAGGCGCGCACGCAGAAGCTCCAGATTATTCCAGGGAAGCACCTCAGTGTGCCGACCTGCCAATAGGTCTTGTCCTGCACTGGCGGGAATGGGAATAGGCGTGTCAACCGGGCCATACTGATCGGACGGGGGCGCAATAGACCACAGCACACTGTCAAACCAGCCGTGATAATGCCCCTCAAATTTGATCGCAATTAACCGCCCTGTAGCCGCGCGTGCCAGACGCAAAGCCGCTTGCACCACTTCGCTACCCGTGCAGTTAAAACGCACTCGATCCGCGCACGGCACCATATCGCAAACCACCCTGGCTGCTTCTTGCTCAATCGCTGTCTGTCCGGCAAAAAGAATACCCGACTTGAGTTGTTCCCGAACAGCAAACAGCACGGATTCTGGATTGTGCCCCAGAATCATCGGCCCCATGCCCAGATAATAATCGATCAAACGATTGCCATCCACATCGTAGAGATACGGTCCTTCGCCCCGCTCAAAAATTAGCGGCGTGGGAACCATCCCCAGCCGAAAATTGCTATTTACACCGCCCGGCAAATAGCGCGAAGCTTCGGCGATCAAACGCCTGGATTTTTCAAACTTTTTCATGTAATCCCCGAATTTTTATAGCGATCATCTCATCCTTCAATCCTGAAACCCTTGATCGCTTTCATCCCGTTCATCCTTCAATCCTGAAAATCCTGATCCGAGTTCCATAAATCGCACACGCGAGGAAACATCTTCGAGAAGAGCGCGGTTGGTGGCGATGAGATCGGCTACAATACCGGTGAGAAACATCTGAAATCCAGCGAGCAAGAGAATAGCGGCGAGGATAAGCGATTGAATGTGGAGCTCGCCTTCATCGGTAAAAAAGAAAAAATAGAGAAATCGGAGACCGATTAACGTGCCAAAAGCAAATACAACAGCACCAAAAGCTGAAAAAATGCGAAGTGCTTTGTAGCGTGCGTAAGTCCGCAGACTAATCATGCCCGACTTAAAAACAAATACGCCCGGATTTTTGAAGAGGCGCGATTCGCGCGTTTTGGGATTTGTGCGAATGGACACAGTTTCGACAGCGAGACGGTCTTGACCCGCTTGCACAACGTGCTCGGCGGTGTGATCAAAATCCGTGAACATCGACAAATGCAGGGCGGCGTCTCGAGAATAGGCGCGAAAACCACTGGCAACATCGGGCACCTCAACATGGGCGAGGCGACTGATGACGCGGCTGCCCAAACGCTGTAACCATCGCTTAAAAAAAGAAAAATGGCCGATGCCATCTGTCTGCCGATCACCAATCACAATATGAGCGCGTTTCTCGATAATGGGCTGAACGAGCGCGGCAATATCGGGACCATAGTACTGGTTATCGCCATCGGTATTGACAATAATATCAGCACCGCGTTTGAGGCAGGTGTCAAAACCCGCTTTGAATGCATGGCCCAGGCCGCGATTTTTTGGGAATTTGACAATATGATCCACGCCAAGTTCGCGCGCGACCTCAGACGTGCGATCCGTAGAACCATCGTCAATGACCAGAATCTCGACTTTATCAATACCGGGAACTTCACGCGGAATATCGTTAACCGTATCGGGCAGGGTTTCTTCTTCGTTGAGGCAGGGAATCTGGACAATTAGTTTCATTTTTAATCGCCAAAGATAGCAGCTGAAGCGGCTTCGGCCTTTTCCATTCTCTCTTCATCGGATAAATCGCCCATTGCTTTGTAAAAAATCTCATCGTAATCGCGCGTTTTGATAACCACGGGCATGGGGACTGCATGCCCAAACACAAGGGCTTGCTGTTTGGAATCGAGACTGGCCAGAACACTGCGCAAGCCAGCGGCATTGGATACCCCTGTGAGCACCCCCTGGATGTCTTTTTCGTCATTGAGCAAAGCCGTGATTTTTGTGCCGAGTTGTGAAAGCACTTCTTCGTCAATACCCGAGGGGCGTTGATCAACTACGAGGAGCGAGACGTAGTATTTACGCATTTCCCTGGCAATCGTGCCAAAAATGGTTTGCCGCGCTGTCGCGGGGTTGAGAAACTTGTGGGCTTCTTCAATAGTGATGACCAGGTGCCGGGGCTGATCTTCGGGATTTTGCGAGGCGTAAAATTTTTCGCTTTTTGTGACGTATTGTTCGTGAATACGACGCGAGAGAATATTCGCCACGAGCAAATAGGCGAGCATACTGGTTTGCCGACCAAATTCGAGCACAATGTGAATACCGCGGTCGATGTAGTCCATCATTGTATCGACCGCATCGGCACCATTCAGACTATTGACCATAAAGGGAAAACTTTCAATGCGTTTAAGTTTGCGGTGCAACGCGGAAAGCGAGCTTTTATTTGCACCAATATCCTCGGCAAACTGCTCGACATCGGGACCGTCAAGAGAGAGTAATTGGCGCAGCCAGCGGTTTTTGTACATCGCGTAAACCAGATAGGCAGATTCAGAGGCAGTAGGATTGAGTTGCAGTTCGTCTTGCAACGCAATAACATCTTCAACGGCGATCTGATCGTAGGTAATGTACACTTCGTGATCGGGTTGAATACCGCGCTGTCGAGACGATTCGGGGTCGAGGGAAAATAGGGCGACCTGATTCCCAAAAAGTTGTTTGAGACCCTTGACAAAGCTATTTCCTTGACCGCCCTCTTTCATAGCGCGAAAACCGTATTCATTGTGCATATCAAAAATGAGATTGACGGCTTTCTTGTTTTTAATCAGACCACACAACACCAGGCGCGTGAGAAAAGATTTTCCCGTGCCGGTTTTGCCAAAAATGCCATTGCTGCGCTCGACAAAGCGATTGAGATTGATACACACCGGCGTATCCATGTCCAGCGGTGTGCCCATATTGAAAAACCGGTCGTCTTTTTCTTCGCTGCCAAAAACGCGCGATACATCCTCTTCTTCGGCATCAACAACTTTGGAAAAATGACTGGGAATAGTTTTCACAGGACGCGGATCATCGACAACTTCTTCGCCCTGTTCCAGCATGAGCATGGGGCGCAGTGCAACGGTGACATAGGTGCTGGCCCCATTGAGAACACTGTGCAACAACTGGTCGCTCTCGCGCGGCGGATAAAGCAAAATTTCGGGATTGGTGGCATCCAAACTCAGGTCGGTAATCATGGAGAAAAACTGATTTTTATAGCCCTCAATAACCACAAATTTGCCGGCTTTGACGTCTTCTACGCTGCGGTCGGGGTTGAGCTTCATCTCAACACCCTCGGTCAAAGACCCCTGCGTGACAACGCCTATTTCGCCGCCATCCTGAATATTGGGCGAACCGTTTAGATTATTCCAGAGATCATTCATAAAAGATAGCTTTCAGCCTTTCTTCACACTTATTGCGAAATCCGCCGCATAATAGAACTCAGCCGGTCATAGTCGTCGCGGATAAGGCGACACAGGTCTTTGCCAATACTCACCAGATAGGGCATATCCGAAGCGCGGGCTGCCCAGGCATTTCGCACCGAGGCGATGATGAGATCGTCGGCGGGCAGGCGGTTACCACATAAAATGCTGCGGAGAAAATCCCCGCTATTGGTCAGGGCTTTAATTTCGGACTCGGTACATGGAAAAACAAAGCTGTGAATACCGGGCGGTTGCGGGGGCAAAACCTGTTGCGGACCGCGGTCATCGCCATAGCCAATAATAACAGCTTCAAATTCGGTTTTGAGAAGTTCAAAAATTTGCGGCTGCTCTTCGCGCAATTCTTGTTCGGTAAGCCCATACGCCGTGGCGCGTCGGTTGGGTTCAATAGAGTGCGTACACACATTGAAAACCAGACCATATACAGGCAATGCGCCAAGGGTCTTGACAAAGGAGCCGAATGGCGGCGCGCCATTTAGCTCTCGGCTTTCAGAAGTAAATTGCGAAGTAGAGCTTTCGACAATTTCGCCAATATATTCAGTGCTGATATCAAGTTGTGTGAGTGCCATGCGGAACCTCTATCATAAAAGGGCATACCAATCTGACATTGTGATTTCGCGTTCAAGAATCGCTCCAATTTCTCGGACCATAAACCTCAATTGTGGAACAGAGTATTCAGAATTGGACGGGATGGACAATCGGTGATTTTGATAGGTCATAAACTGGTGACGTGTACCCGAATAGGGACCCTCAAATCCGAGTTTGCGAAGCCGACGAATAAAATCGCGACGTTTACACGGTGTCCAACGATTCATGCATGGGCACCTTGTTTAAGTCAATATCATTAATTACGGGAAGTCTATGTCCAAGTTTAATACCCACAAAAATCCAATCTTCAAGTATAGAATGAAGTTCCGATTCACAATCGCGAAGCGAATTGGCAAACGCCACCACACCCTTGCATACGGGAATACGTCCACCGAATGTACCATCTTCAAGTTTGTCGTATTCGGCTTGCGCCATAAGATCGTTAATATAATCCGTGAGAATAAATTGAGCCGCCATGATGATACCCTTCGCTACACTGATGCAGCCATTTTTTTTAGTTGTTTGAGCGACTGTTCGGTTTTGATGTTGTTTTTGACAAAAGAGTCTTTTAAGAACTTAAAAAATATGTCGCGGTCAGCTCCGCGCACAATGGCGCGTTCGTGTGATTCGGATAAGACGACGGGATATCCGCGCCCCTTATCGACCTGATCGACAATCGCGGTGTGTACGAGATCGAGCAGCTCTCGATCTTTGGCAACCCATTCGGGAATTTCGACGCGCCCAATTTCCCAACCCGTGTGTACGTAAAAAAAACAGATGCGGTGGGGACCGTAGTCCTCGAGAATTTTAGATGCGCTGCAATAAACGCCACTGCGCTCGCCGCGTTTGAGTTTGCGGGCATACAGCATATCGTCGGTAACGCCAGCAATGGGTTCACAGGGAATGGGTGCAGGCGGTTCAGAATCGCCATCAAGATCGAGAAGATGCTGTGCCTCGGCAGCTTTCCAAGGACACTTGTCGCAGTTGGGGGGCTGTTCGGGACAGAGGCCCACGCGCAGGGCATTGAGCACATCGGCACTGCCGGGATCTGAAATATACCCTGCAATGGGAACGCGGAGCTCGCGCAGACGCTCCAAACCGGCGAGCGTGGTCTGAAGCGTTTCGCGGCGGAAATCGTAAGGTTTGCCTTCGAGCATCCACAAAATCAGGGTTCCATCGGTCAGCCCGACACAGGTTCGACCTTCTGCGTGCGCCTGGGCAGAGAGGGCGACGACCTTTTCGAGTTCCATGGCATTGCGCCGCACGCCAACGACTTCGCGGGTGATAGGGCTACGCTTGCCCGCCCATTCCTGATAGAGGTCGTCTTCATCGTAAAAAAGCGTTGGTTCGCTGTTTAACACCGGGCGTTCTCCAGTGCCGTAATGAATGACGACATAGCCAATATTGATTAGAAAACAATTGGCGATTTCGTGCCTGTCGGGGAATATCTGAGACCCATCGGCGGCAATAACGGTGAGTTCTTTGGGGCGGTCGGGTCTTGGACATGCCTCGGTAATCGACCCGCCGAGTTGGGCAACCAGCCAGGAAGTGCGGCTGCGCGCAATTTTAATACCCAGGGTTTCCCAGGCATCTTCCCAGCGATCCATTTCGGAACACGCCAGATCAATACGGGCAAAAAAGTCGTCTTGCAAAGTACTGGCATCAACCGCCATCTGGTCAATCTGGCGTTTGAGCAAACCGTAATCGAGCATAAAAGGCTCCAGTGAGGTGGCTCTTGGCTACACAATTGATTCATAAAAGAATTGCCGACCACCGCCGGGTACACTGCCATCGCGCACACGGCACACGAGGCCCATTTTTTGAAGGGCATTGAGCCGATTGCATGCGATATTGATATTTTTGTGCAGCGCGTGGGCAAACTCGGAAGACGTACCTTTTTTTCGAATCAGTACAACGTCGAGAGCTTCCCGAATGGGCGTTTTGAGCACACCCAGCACCTGAATATCGCCTTCGTCATCTCTGAAAAGCGCGGCCAGATCGCGCAATTTGAGCACGGCCTCGAAGGTCTCGCGCACGGAATCATTGGCATTTTGGATAAAGGTAAAACGATTGCCAAGCTCTCCACTGCCAATACGCATGAGGAGTTTGCAGAGCAACTCGTCGGCACAGGAAATATCGATAAACGAGACATTGGTAAAGTCGAGAGGCGTAACCGCATCATCATCGGCTGTTTGCATAAATGCCATAAGCTGATTGAGCAGGACTTCACCTCGATCGCGCCCACTCAGAATGCCCGTAGGCGTCTCAAAAACGAAGGGGGGTGTTTGTTCAAGCATGCATCGTCCCGATACTTTTTTGTTAATAATGCTTACAAAAATCCATAAGCATTAACAATGCACATTACAGGCTTTCTGTAACGCGGGCGTATCTGCCAAAGCACGCAGAAATATTCCGCGTGCGCCATTGATATCTCGATCCATTGTTTTTCCGTCGTTTCCTATTATCGTTTTTGCACCACCCAATCTGTCAATGACTTCGCCTGTCCAACTTACGGTTTTGGATGTATAGGCTTCACAGACATCTAATACGACCTTACCATACTCGAAGGCTTTGTGTTTTAAGAACACTTTAAAACGATAATGCGCCCAAGATAGCATTTGACGAACAGACTTACTTCGCAACTTACGCCTGCCCTGCTTGACCATCTGTGAACTTTCAAAGGTCGGCAATAAGATGACATCGAAATTTTGGACAAGGAATAGTGCAACCTTATGGTGTAGCTCATCCACCAAATCGCGAATTTTGTGGCGCATACGGTTACAAGCTTTTTGCATCCTATGTCGCTGCTTTGCTGACACTTTTGCTGACCTTGCAATCAAATCGTCAAGATGTTGGCACAGCCGTTGAATACGGCCTATATCGTATTTGCCTAAGAAGCCACAACTGTTTTCAGAATAAAACGTTTGAAAACAACGGATACCAGGATCAAGCGCAACAACACGGGCTTGATTCTCACCAATGTGCAGTTGTACTTTATAGGAAACAGTTAGGTAGTAGCGACCGTTGTGGCGTACCAACCGACTATCCCCAAATGCTTTAGGTAACGATTCAAAATAGTGAATCGCACCTAGTTTTGTGTGATAAACGCCTTTCTGATTTATTGCGGATTTCGGAATATATATAGATTGGATAGGTTGTCTGCGTGACCGAAAACTGACTTTTTGAAAACCATCACCTTTCAGGCACTTTAACTTCGCAGCTTTTACAGCCTTGCAGGCATCACGCACCGCAATAGACTTGATTTGATACGGCACAGATTTAGCCCAGTCAGGTAAGTCGGGAAGAATAGATTTCTTAACGCGATACCAATTTGTGGTCATATCTGGTTGCTTTAGATATTCCACAGTGCGATTATAGACATATCTGGCTGTGCCCACCCATTGCCGAAAAATTGCGCGTTGTTCAACTCTCAAAAATACTCTTATCTTCCGCGATTTGGTTACGGTATCACTGTAACCCATTGACGTCTGTAGTGAAGACAGTAAGGATTGTGAGAACATCGGCGACAAATTCTTCTTGTGAACTCTGCGGTAAATAATCGTTGAAAACCACGAGTTCGCCACTATTTTGTTCGAGCAAGAAGCGGATAATGTCTGTGTCGAATCTTGTAAGGCGGTCTTTGTGGGCAACCACAATGCGGAGTTTATCGCCTTTGTGGAGACATTCCAATAAGGCTTTAAGTAATTTTCACTTGTCGTTGAGTCCACTACTAATGTCTTTGATGATTTCAGCATCGGGATATCTTTTTGGATGTGCAACTTGACTATCCAAGTCGTCTTATTGATGAATAACAGACTGTTTAGGGAAACGCTGGGGAGAAGGGTGTGGTGTCATGCTAAGGAACACGAATCGAAATGTAGCGGGGGGATAAGTTTTTAGCATGGACTTTATGTTACAGGAACTCTGATCAATTAAACTTAAGAGATTAGATATGGTATAGTATCCTAAAGAGTTAACGACAGGGAACAATAGGAACATAGTGCTGTTTTTTCTTTTTGGACATATAATACCCCACTAATAGTTATTTTTATGTACGTGATGTGTGACTTCAAAACCGCCATATAGTAATACCGATAAACAGATATAAGAAAGTCAAAACCACTGGATTCTAAAATCCTTGTTTTTCTGACTGCTGACCACTGATTGCTTGTTTTCTTCACCATTATTTCAAAGTCACACATGACGTTTTTATGTATAATAGCCCCAAATAAATCCCCAAGGATTAATTGAATACAGTTAAGTTGTTGAGAAATTAGGCGTTCTAAAATAATATGTCAAGTATTTTCTTCTCCTGGTGCAGTACTTGCAAATACGGCGCGTGTGAGATATATTTCTTTAAATACCATAGACGACTGCTAAAAAGCACAACTCCATAAAGGCTTGAATGTGAACCCTCCAGCATCCAGAGATCAAATGCCCGTTTGGCGCGACGATGGCGAGATCTTGCAAATCAATGAAATTTTCTATTCCATAGAAGGTGAGGGCCTGCGCGTGGGACAACCCACAACATTTGTCAGGCTTGCGCGTTGCAATTTGCGTTGCTTCTTTTGCGATACGGAATTTGATTCTTTTGTAGAAATGACCATTGCTCAAATTGTCGATGAGGTCATGCATCACCCGGCAAAGTGGGTGTGTTTGACCGGGGGAGAGCCGCTGGGTCAAAATATCACGCCACTGTGCCGGGAACTCGTCAGCGCGGGTTTTCGATTGCACATCGAGACAAATGGAACAATCGATCCAGATCCTGTTTTGTGCGATCTAATTGAACACTGGACCGTATCGCCCAAACGGCAAAAAATTGCCGATGGCCTGACGCATATCACCGAACTCAAATACGTGGTGGGCAAAGTGTTTTGCGAAAATACAGTCGATGAAAACCGCGCAAAATATATTTATTTACAGCCCGAATCGAGCAAACCCCAATACATTCACAAGGCATTGGAAATTTTGTCGCGACATCCCAACTGGCGCTTGTCGTGTCGCATTCACAAAATGTTGCAATTGCCATAGGAGACAGGTACATGATCAAATTGGGTATGATCGGATGCGGCGGCATGGGAGGTGCCCACATGCGGCGGTTTCACACACTGAGTGATCGGGTCACATTGGCCGCTGCCGTCGATGTTGTGCCAGAACGCGCAGAAGCAGTCGCGCAGCAATTTCCTGGAGCCTGTGTGGCGACAGATTATCGCGAGATTTTGGACTCGGTAGATGCCGTATTGCTCGCACTACCCCACCATCTGCACTTTTCCGTAGGACATGCGTGTCTCAATGCTGGCATTCATGTCTTGCTCGAAAAACCCATGGCAAATTACGAAGTCGCCTGCAAAGAACTGATTGAGGCATCTGAAACCTCGGACAAAGTGCTGATGATTGCGTATTGCATGCGCTTTCATCCAATTGTACAGCATTTAAAAGCATTGCTGGATGAAGGCGCGTACGGCGACGTATTTCAAGTGTCGATCTGGACCGAACAACTCACTCGATATCCCCCTGATCACTGGGCTTCGAGCAAAGAGCGATTGGGCGGGGGGCAGTTGTTTAGTCATGGCTGTCATTATATCGATTTATTGCTCTGGTTTTTAGGGCGACCCGTACAGGGCATGCACATGGGCACAAATTTTGGTACGCCGTGGATGGAGCGAGAAGGCACGAGCAATGTGACGATGGAATTTGAAAATGGCCGTCTGGGCTATCACTTTGGCACCTGGGGCGCGCGGGGCACCCGGCTGCGGTACTCAATCCACGCGCATTGCACAGAAGGTTTACTCGATGCCGATCTTTCAGGTGGCAAACTCGTGCATATCATACGCGGTCAAGAGAACGTTCTGTTCGAATCAGAGCCGGGCAAACACACAGAAAACGAGATGGCACATTTTCTCGATTGCATTGAAACCGGACAAACACCACTGACAGATGGCAAAAGCAGCTTGCAGGGATTGCGCGTGATCTGGCGGCTATATGAAGCCGAACAAGCGGGGAATATTGCAGATTTGACGGGATTGGGTTTGGATGAAGTCTAATAAGTTTCGAAAATTCAATGAATTGAGGTTGTGATTCTATCTCCGCAATTGGGGAATTTCCGCTTGACACTCCAATACTCTTATTATAGATTTATTAGACTTTGGCAGGTTTCTATCTTTATAATCTTCATTGCTGAGGGATATCTGCGGGCGAAACTGCTCACCGAACAGTTCCACGATTTCACATCTCGCGCGCTAGCAATTCCCGAGCGCGATTTTTTATGGTCGAAAACCATTTCATAACCATTACGCTTCCCGACGGCTCAACCAGAGAAATTGAGCGCGGCACAACCGTACTACAAGTGGCCGAATCCATCGGTGCAGGCCTTGCCCGCGCAGCACTGGCCGGGCGGATTGATGGTCAATCTGTGGATTTGAGTTACCCGGTAGCTTCAGATGCTGCGGTTGAGATTTTGACTTTTTCCGACGATGAAGGCAAAGAGGTTTACTGGCATAGCACAGCACATGTGATGGCACAAGCCGTGCAGGATTTGTTTCCCAATGCCAAAGTAACCATTGGTCCGCCCATCGAAAACGGATTCTATTACGATTTTGATATTGATCGGCCATTTACGCCCGATGAACTAAAAAAAATTGAAGCGCGAATGTTGGAAATTGTCAAAGAAGACCAGCCCTTTTCTCGCGAGGAAGTTTCGCGCGATGAGGCTTCCTCGCGTTTTCGTGATTTGGGTGAATTCTACAAACTCGAGCTTTTAGATGCCATTGCGCCCGATGAGACCGTGAGCATCTACAAAAATACCGGGTGGTTTGATCTGTGTCGGGGACCACACCTGCCGTCAACAGGGCGCATTAAGGCCATCAAATTGTTAAACGCATCCGGGGCTTATTGGCGGGGCGATGAAAACAACAAAATGCTGCAACGTATCTACGGCATCTCGTTTCCCGGCAAAAAAGAATTGCAGGCATATCTCGACAAACTCGAAGAGGCCAAACGCCGAGACCACCGCACTTTGGGCGTGCAATTAGACCTGTATTCAATAAATGACAACGTAGGTCCAGGCCTGGTGCTCTGGCATCCTAAGGGAATGCGCATTCGGCACGAGATTGAATCATTCTGGCACAGCGCCCATTTTGGTGGCGGATATGAACTCGTTGGCTCCCCTCATATTGGGCGGTCCAGCCTGTGGAACACAAGCGGACATCTGGATTTTTTCCGCGAAAATATGTACTCGTCAATGGATGTCGATGGACAAGAATATTTCGCCAAACCCATGAATTGTCCATTTCACAGCATGATTTACAAAAGCCGCCGTCGAAGTTATCGCGAGTTGCCATTGCGCTGGGCAGAAATGGGAACGGTTTACCGGTATGAACCGGCGGGAGCGCTGCACGGACTTTTGCGCGCGCGCGGATTTACACAGGACGACGCGCATATTTTCTGCCGCCCAGACCAGGTCGAAAGTGAAATTAAACAGACCATAGATTTTACGCTGTTTATTTTGCGGTCATTTGGCCTCGAAGATTTTAAGATCGATATTTCCACGCGACCCGAAAAAGCCGTAGGTGATCCTCGCGACTGGGACATGGCGACAAATGCCTTGAAAGCCGCGATAGGCGCACAGGGCTTAAAATATGGCATGGACGAAGGCGGTGGTGCATTTTACGGACCCAAAATTGACGTGCAAATTAGAGATGCCCTGGGGCGCGAATGGCAGTGTTCGACAATTCAGTTTGACTTTAACCTGCCCGAGCGATTCGATTTGAGTTTTGCCGGGCAAGATGGCAAGATGCACCGCCCCTATATGGTACATCGCGCGCTTTTGGGATCAATGGAACGATTCTTTGGCACACTCATTGAACATTACGCCGGCAATTTCCCCGTGTGGTTGGCTCCTGTACAGGCCGTTATTCTACCTGTATCGGATCGTTTTATTGACTATGCACAGCAAGTTGCCAAGCTGCTTCGAGATGCTCAGGTGCGCGTTGAAGTGGATGATCAGGATGCCAAACTGGGCTACAAAATTCGAGAGGCAGAAGTTCAAAAAGTGCCCTATATGCTTATCGTTGGCGCGCGGGAAGTTGAGAATGGCACAGTGTCCGTTCGCCGTCATGGACAGGGAGATTTGGGGGCGCTGAGCCTGGAAAATTTAATCGTGCGTATTCGGGAAGAGGTCGAATCCAAACAGTTGTCATAACGCATCAGGCGTTTGTAATATACTATCAAATACATCCAATCTGGAGGTGGTCACAATCAATAGAGGTTCAAGAAGTCGAGATACCAGACGAGAAATCGGGCCGCGCGTGAATCGGCAGATTCGCATTCCACAGGTTCGCTTGATCGGTGAGTCGGGTGCTCAAGTTGGCATTGTAGAAACGAGCAAAGCTCTGACAATGGCTCAGGGGGCTGGACTTGATCTGGTCGAAGTCGCACCAAATGCACGCCCACCTGTTTGCCGGATCATGGACTACGGTAAATACAGGTATGAGCGAGGAAAAAAAGCCAGAAAAAATCGTCAGAGTGCCTCGCAATTAAAAGAAATTCGGATGCGTGTTCGAATCAGCGATCACGATTATCAATTTAAGATCAGACATGCTGAAAAATTTTTGACCCAGCGCCATAAAGTGCGGATTGTCACTGAGTTTTTTGGGCGGGAAAATGCACATCGCGATATGGGCCGCGATCTATTGCAGCGCATTGAAGACGATTTGCAACATGTTGGGCAGATCGAAACCCATCCCCGCGACGAAGGGCGAAAGCTCGTGATGATTGTCGCTCCAAAATCTCAGTAGTAGTCCGCTTCAACTGATCTGTGACGTTGTTCTCAAAGGAGTTTGTCGTGCCCAAAATGAAAACCCATAGTGGTGCCAAAAAGCGTTTCAAAAAGCGCAGTTCTGGCAAAATCAGCCGCCGCCAGGCCACAGCAGCGCACAACCTGACCAAAAAGACGAGCAAGCGCAAAAGAGGCCTCCGTCAAACTGCGCATGTTCACGACGCTGACCAAAGCCGCGTCAACCGCCTGCTGGCGTCTTGATAGGGGTTGGTGATCACTATTCATTGGAGATTAAAATGCCGAGAGTAACCAACAGTCCTGCATCGAGACGCAGGCGGAAAAAAATTTTAAAACAGGCCAAAGGCTATCGAGGAGGACGTAGCAAACTGCTTCGCACAGCCAGCAATGCCGTGGATCGCGCATTGCAATACGCCTATCGCGACCGCAGACAAAAGAAAAGAAACTTCAGAGCATTGTGGATTGCGCGAATCAACGCTGCGGCAAGGCAACACGGATTGACTTACAGTCGATTTATGGCGGGTTTGAAGCGAGACGGTATCGATATTAACCGCAAAGTATTGGCTAATCTGGCTGTAACCGACGCCAATGCATTTGCCGCCCTGGTCGAAAGAGTTAAGCAAAACGCCTGAGTATCTCATTGATTCCAAAAAGCGAAATCCAGCATTGTGTGGATTTCGCTTTTTGCATGAGGGGTAAATCCTCTTGGGGCGAGCTTGACTTTCGGATAAGATGATGTTAAATTGGCTCTATATTTAATATTTAATAGCTTTTGATCTTTTTAAGGAGCAGACATGGATATTAACCCCTGGACTGTTAGAAACGCCAAAGAAGAAGAGGAAGTTGATGAAATAGAGGAAGTGGAGGGCAACGCCGAGGTAGCTGAAGACGCCGAGGTAGCTGAAGACGCCGAGGTAGCTGAAGACGCCGAGGTAGCTGAAGACGCCGAAGGAGTGGAGGAAATGGCGGAGGAAGTAGATCTGTTGGATATTAACGCTGGGGCGGTGGCGGAGGGAGTGGATCGGCTCGTTGAAGCAATTAACAACGCCGTTGCAACCATTGAAGACTTGCGTCGTGAAAATGCCGAATTGAAGCAACAGAGTCAGGCATTGCAGTCAGATATATCGCGTCTTGAAGAAGAACGGGTGGATCTGTGTGACGAGCGAGACCGACTGCAAGACATTTACAACGACAATGTACTTCTGATAGACAATAAGGCGGAAATCCTGGATAAGGTCGAGGCGATGTTGCAACGCCTCAATTCCTTAAACCCCCAAAAAGATGAGTGATGCCTGTTTTGTCCGACGTGCGCGTTCAGATATTTGGCTCAGAATATCGCATTGCCAGTGAAACTGATCCCGAACATATCCGCAAGGTGGCGAGTTATATCGATCAGAAAATGCGAGAAGTAGCCAGTGCCCTTGCACTCCGCACCAGATCAACAGTAGCTGTATTGACGGCTGTGAATTTGGCTGATGAGCTTTTTAAGATCGAGGAAGAAGGCCGCCAGATAGATCAGATTTCACGCGAGAAAGCCGATCAACTCGCAGACTCGGTAAACCTTTAGCTCACGAGCGAAGCGAGTAAACCGTACAATGCGAGTGTGAAATATCTCACGGGATTGTGAACCCCGCCGCGTTTGTCCTTAAAAGTGAACACAAGCGCGGTGGGGATTTCTTTTACAATGGAGAAAGTCATGGAAATCGCATCTGTAATTGCGCTATCTACCGGGCTGTTGGTGCTGGGATTTGTTGTGGGTTGGCTGATCAGCCGTAAAATTGCTCACAAGAGATTTTACCGCACTGACGCCTCAATCGAACAAATTTTGGAAGATGCTCGAAGAGAAGCAGAAACTGAAAAACACACCGCGCTTTTAGAAGCTAAGGATCAGATTTATCACGAGCGTGTACAAGCCAAAAAAGCACTGGAAAACCGCAATAATGAAGCGGAACGCAAAGAAGAAGAATTGGATCGCATGTCGAACGAGTTGAATCGGCGTGCAGACCTGCTCAACCACAAAGCTGGACAAATGGAAGAACTGGAACAAAAATTGGTACAGCAGCAGGACGAACTATCCGTAAAAGAACTGGAATTGGAAGCGATTTTGGAAGCCCAAAATGCGCGATTAGAACGCATTGCAGCCCTGACGCGCCATCAGGCCAAACGCGAGTTGATGGAAAATTTGGAGGCCGAAGCCCAACGCGAAGTTGCCTGGCGCTTAAAAGAGATCCGAGAAGACGCACAAGCGCGGGCCAATGATGAAGCGAGAGAAATTATCGCAAGTGCAATTCAAAGACTGGCAGTCGATTATACGGTAGAATCAACAGTGACAGTCGTCGATTTGCCAGCCGATGAAATGAAAGGGCGAATTATCGGGCGCGAAGGGCGCAATATTCGATCTTTTGAGATGTGTACAGGCGTGGATGTGATTGTTGACGACACCCCCAAAGCCGTGGTGCTATCCGGGTTTGATCCCATTCGCCGCGCGGTTGCCAAGACAGCTTTAGAACATCTTGTAATGGATGGACGCATTCATCCGGGCCGAATCGAAGAAGTGGTTAAAAAATCGCAAGAAAATATGCACGAATTGATCCGGCAAGCGGGAGAAGAGGCCATCTTTGACATGGGAGTGCCCGGCTTACATGACCGCCTGATTGAATGTCTTGGGCGATTAAAATTTCGGACGAGCTATGGACAAAATATGTTAAACCATAGCAAAGAGGTGGCTTTTTTAGCCGGGATGATGGCCACGCATTTGGGGCTGGATGCACAACTTGCCAAACGCGCCGGCTTGCTACACGACATCGGCCATGGAATCAGCCACGAATTTGAAGGTACACCTGGCCAAAATGGCGCTGATATGGCAAAAAAATACAACGAGGATGATGAGGTAATCAACGCAATTGAAGCTCATCACGGAGAGGCGGACCCGATCTCGCCGATTGCAGTGCTAATCGATGCCGCAGACGCCATTTCGAGGGTTCGTCCGGGCGCGAGGCGCGAGGTGTTGGAAAATTATGTGCGTCGATTGGAGCACCTGGAGCAAACCGCCCGAGAAATAGAAGGAGTAGAGGCGGTTTACGCCATTCAAGCGGGTCAGGAGATTCGGGTGGTCGCCAACTATGGATTAATCAGCGATGAAGACACCGAGAGACTATCTGCTCAAATTGCCGAACGGCTGGAAAAAACGATGACGTATCCGGGGCATATAAAAGTGACCGTGATTCGCGAGGTTCGCTCCATCAATTTTGCGCGATAAAAAATAGCGAATGAAAATTTTATTTGTAGGCGATGTTTATGGCAAGCCCGGGCGACGGGCCGCCGCACATTTGATTCCTCAACTGATCGCACAGCACGCCATTGATTTCTGCGTTGTTAATGGTGAAAATTCTGCTGGCGGTTTTGGTATTACCGCCAAAATCGGACAAAAATTTTACGCTTACGGCGCCGATGTAATTACCCTGGGCGATCACGTCTGGGATCAAAAAAATTCAGTTGATTATATCCAAACAGGCGACCGGATTTTGCGTGCAGCCAACTTCCCCAAAGAGGTTGGGGGCGTTGGTGCAGCGGTTTTTTCAGCACGCAATGGCGTGTCGGTTGCAGTGCTCAGTCTGCTTGGGCGAACATATATGAAAATGGCGTTGGACTGTCCCTTTAGAATAGGGCAATGCGCCGTGGAGCAACTTCAAAAGAAGACGCCTATTATTCTCGTTGATTTCCACGCCGAAGCAACCTCGGAAAAAATTGCTTTTGGGCACTATCTGGATGGCAAAGTCAGCGCTGTTTTGGGCACGCATACCCATGTTCAAACAGCCGATAATGTGATTTTACCCGGCGGAACCGCGTATATGACAGATGTCGGCATGACAGGGCCTCACGATTCGGTTATTGGCGCGAAAAAAGACCCTGCGATTCGCCGTTTTATAAACCAGATGCCCGTGCGTTTTGAGCCAGCTACAGACGACATAAAACTCTGCGGAGCGCTCATCGATGTGGATGAACGCTCCGGGCGGGCGCTGCACATAGAGCGACTACGGCTCAATTTAGAGGAGGGATAAGTGGAACATCCGCTTTCCGTATCGGACGTCACGCAAGCGGTTAAGCAAACCCTTGAGATGCAATTTCCCCCCATGTGGATCATCGGTGAGTTGACCTCCTTCTCTCAGCCCTCATCTGGGCACCGGTATTTCACGCTCTCAGACCCGCACAGTCAATTGCGCTGTGTGATGTGGCGCTCGCGTTCCATAACCGGGTTTCGTCCCACAGCGGGGATGGAGGTGTTGGCTCAGGGGCAGTTGACGGTATATGAACGGCGGGGTGAATACCAGTTTAACGTGTCACAACTATTTCCCGCAGGGGTGGGACAACAGCTAATCGCCTATGAAAAACTGAAAAAAAAATTGTCAGAAGAGGGCCTTTTTGAAGAAGATCGAAAACGGCCTCTGCCCGAATACCCCAGAACAATAGGGGTTGTGACTTCGCAGACGGGCGCAGCTTTTCGAGATATTTTGGACGTGCTGAAGCGGCGGTTTCCCTCTGTTCGCATTGTTTTGCGTCCCGCCCTGGTGCAGGGATTGGACGCTCCAGAAGATATTGCACAAGGCATTGTCGAACTCAATGACTTTGGCGAAGTAGATATACTGATTGTTGGACGCGGCGGCGGCTCGGCTGAGGATTTGGCGGCATTTAATGACGAGACAGTGGTGCGGGCAATTGCGGATTCTATGATCCCAGTTATCTCAGCCGTAGGACACGAGATCGACACTTCCCTATCGGATATAGCGGCTGACGTGCGCGCACCAACCCCTTCTGCTGCTGCAGAAATTGCCGTGCGCGATGTTTTAGAAGTGCGAGAACAAGTCGGGCGGCTCACACTTCGCACGCGGGAGGCCATGCAGCGGTTGTTAGACGAAAATAAAGACCTGCTGGAAGCGCACGAAGGCAGTTATGGCATGCGGCGGTTGTCCGATTTGATCTTTCAGAATGCGCAACACGTCGATGAATTACACCGCGATTTATACGCGCTTCTGAGGCGGCTATTTGAAAGCCGATTGGCCGACTATTACCGCATGACCGGCAAATTGGGATCGCTCAGCCCCCTATCGGTGCTCGAACGAGGATTTGGCCTCGTACAACGCGGAGACGGTTCAGTCGTATCTGATGCAGGTATTTTGACACCCCGTGAACATCTACACATTCGATTTGCAAAAGGCGAGGCAACCTGTCGGGTAGAAAAAATAAAAAGGTAACGTCAATGCCCAAAAAAAAGACAGAAGAAACTACATTTGAAGCAGCTTTGGAGCAATTGGAGATAGCTGTGAATCATTTAGAGGAAGGTGCACTACCCTTGTCAGAGGCACTAAAAGTTTTTGAAGAAGGCCTAAAAGCATCCAATCAATGCCGCAGTTTATTAGAAGATGCCCGGCAACAGGTTGAAGTGCTCGTGCGCGATAGCGATGGTGATTTTGAATTGGTAGCCATAGATTCCAATAAAGGGTTTGCAGACGAATGAAGTCCATCGGTTTGTTTTCGAACCCGACCCAACCCGGCATGGGCGTTGCGGTTGATCAATTGGCCCAGCGCATCCATCAAAGGGGCATTGAAGTACTGATCGCCGATAACTTGCGACAAATTTGTACCTCCGATTCTAATTGGTTTTGTCCGGTCGATCAGTTGCCCACAAGCGCTGATATCATTGTGGCAATGGGCGGCGATGGTACCTTGTTGCGGGCAGCCGATGTGGTTTACCCACACAGGACGCCAATTTTGGGCGTGAATCTGGGGCGGTTGGGATTTTTGTCGGGTGCTGAACCCCGCGAATTGGACGATGGTTTGGATCGGTTGTTGTGTGGCGATTATACCGTTGAAGAGCGGATAGCACTGCACGCACAAACCCGTACACAAAAAGCGTTCGCGCTCAATGAGGTCGTAATTGAACGCAGTGTCAAAGCGCGTCTGGTGCAGGTCGTAATGCTGGTTGAAGATCGACCCGTAAGCTCCTTTTACGGCAATGGATTAATTCTGGCAACGCCGACGGGATCCACGGGTTACAGCCTGTCTTCTGGCGGCCCAATAGTACATCCAAATTTATCCGTGCTCGTCGCCACGCCTATATGCCCGCATTCGCTATCTTTGCGCCCAATGGTAATGCCGGGCGAGCAGTCGGTAACGGTTAAGGTAATAGCCGAGCAGTCTGATGAAATTATGTTATCCACAGATGGGCGCACTGTGTGTTCGCTTTCGGTTGAAGAACCCGTTACAGTGCAGCGGGCACCCAAGCCGGTGCGCTTTATCAATATGCAGGGGTTGACTTTTTACGATTTGTTGCAGCGCAAATTAGACTGGGGCCTGGATCGGCGAGACGAGTGAAGGAGTCATGCCTTGTTGTGTCAATTGCATGTAATAAATTACGCCCTGATCGACGACATGGAAGTCGAGTTTGGCAAAGGGTTAAATATCATTACCGGTGAAACCGGCGCTGGTAAGTCCATTCTGGTCGGGGCATTGGGTTTGATGCTCGGCATGCGAGCGAGTCCCGATGTAATCCGCACAGGCGAAAAAAAATGCACAGTAGAAGCCATTTTTGAGCTCTACCTTCAACACCCGGCGCTCAAGCTCCTGAATGACATGGGCATTGAGACAGAAAATGGTGAGCTGATTTTGCGACGGGATGTACTATTGGAAGGGCGCAGTCGGTGCTACGCCAATGGTCTGTCCATCCCCGTGCGTACACTTCGAGAATTGGGCCGCGCGTTGGTCGATTTGCACGGTCAACACGATCATCAATCGCTTCTAAATATCGATCAGCACCTGGACTTTTTGGACGGCTTTGGAGGCTTGCACACAGCACGCACACAGGTCGAAAAATCATATCATCAGGTGGTGCAGTTACAAAACCGGCTAATCGAAAAAACTGCCGTTGCCCAGCGCCAGCGAGAAAGGCGCGAACTGTTGGACTTTCAGATCAAAGAAATTCATGCGGCAAAACCAGAGCCTGGCGAAGACGAACGCCTACAACGCGAACAGTCCGTGCTTTTGCATGCAGAACGGCTACTCGAGATCGCCTATCAGATCGAACAGGTGCTTTATGAAAGCGAACAATCGGTGGCCGACCAACTCGGCGAAGGCGCGCATCTCCTGAAAGAGGCCGCGCAAATGGACAGCGGCTTGGAGCCGATAGCCGAAGAACTCAATGGTCTGCGGTATGGGGCAGAGGAACTGGCCCGCGCCTTTGGCGATTATGCCAATCGCGTAGAACACAATCCCCAACGCCTATCAGAAGTAACAGAGCGATTAGAAACGCTGAACGCGTTGAAAAAAAAATATGGCGGCGATCTGGAAAGGGTCCTGTCTTATGAAAAAAAAGCCCAGCAAGAATTGGAACTAACCGACGAACTCGAAGCATCTATAAAAAAAATTCAGACTAAAATTGACGATGCGATGCAGACGTTCGCGCTCGATTGTGAAAAATTGTCAAGAGGAAGACAAAAAGCCGCTGGCAAATTGTCAAAAGCGATATGCCGCACATTGCGCGAACTGGGCATGCCCGATGTGAAATTTGACGTCCAATTGGATCGGCGGCCAGATCTCGAAGGTTTGATTGAATGCGATGGTCAACGATTTGAAGCGGGACCTCGGGGCATAGAGCGCGGCGAATTTTTTATTTCGACCAACCAGGGCGAAGCCATCCGCCCGCTGGTAAAAGTAGCGTCGGGCGGTGAGATTTCGCGTATTATGCTCGCGATGAAAACCGTGCTGGCGCATACCGATTCGGTGCAGGTGTTAATTTTTGACGAAATCGACATCGGAATTTCCGGGCGCATTGCAGAGGTTGTAGGCAAGAAATTGCGCGACCTATCACAAACGTATCAAACCATTTCAATTACACATTTGCCACAAATTGCAAAAATGGCTGATCGGCATTTTTCAGTCAGAAAAGAAGTGGTTGATCAGCGTGCAGTAACCCGCGTAATTCCGCTAAATGAAGAGGCACGTGCCGGCGAGCTCGCTTTGATGATGGGCGGCGAAGAGATTTCAGAACTGACCATGCAACACGCCCGCGAGATGCTGGCTGAAAAGCCTTAGAAAGGTATAAGGAGCATAGTGTGAGACCGATAATTCCCGATGATCTCCGAGACATCGAAGAAAAAGTAAACCTGGGGCAACGGCTTTCTGCCGAAGATGGCATGCGGCTTTACGAGACGCCCGACCTCAATGCCGTGGGATATTTAGCCAATATCTCGCGCGAACGCCTGTGCGGCAATGTGGCGTGGTACGTGCGGAACCAGCACATCAACTATACCAACGTCTGCAACAAACTGTGCCGATTTTGCTCCTTCTATGTCAAACCAAAAGACGATCGAGGCTATGTATTATCCCCCGAAGATATTCAAAAGCGCGTATTGGAATACATCGACCTGCCCATTTCTGAAATCCACATGGTCGCGGGTATCAATCCCAAACTCCCCTATTCGTATTATCTCGACATCGTGCGCGCAGTCAAAGACGTGCGTCCAGATGTGGCGGTAAAAGCATTTACCGCAATAGAATGGGTACAAATTGCGCGTATTGCAAAAAAGCCACTAAAGGATGTCATGATCGAATTAAAAGCGGCTGGCGTATCGTCTATTCCCGGCGGGGGCGCAGAAGTATTTAGCGATCGCGTACAGGAAGATTTATTCTGGACCAAAGCGGATTCCGAAGAATGGCTCGAAGTGGCGCGCACGGCGCATGAAGTTGGCCTGCCAACCAATGCGACAATGCTGTATGGGCATATTGAAAACCCAAAAGAACGCATTGATCATCTCGTGCGATTGCGCGAATTACAAGACGAGACCAACGGTTTTTTGACGTATATTCCCCTGTCATTCCATCCCGAACGCACAGAATTAGAGCATCTATCCGGGCCAACAGGCATCGCTGATTTGAGAGAAATTGCCGTGGGACGATTGATGCTGGACAATTTCCTTCACATCAAAACGTTCTGGATTATGAATACCATTGAAATTTCACAGGTAGCTTTGTGGTATGGCGCAGACGATATCGACGGCACAATCCAGGAATACGAAATTACGCGCCGTTCATATTCAGAGACACGACAGGTACTCACGCGCAAGCAACTCATAGAGCGCGTTATAGAAGCCGGACGCGATCCCGTCGAACGGGATAATTTATACCGCGTTTTATCGACCGAGCGAGAGATTATCGAAGAAACACCCATCGGAATTCCAGGCGAAATACCAGTGATTTCGTAAAACGCCCCTCTCCCCTGGTATTATTTCAGCGAGGTGTGTCATGACAACAGACATTATAATTCCCCAAAAAGAGCGATGGACTTATGAAGACTATCTCCATCTCATCCCGCCAGACAGTTTTGGATTTGAAATTTTGAGAGGAGAATTAATCGTGTCGCCTTCGCCAAACCGAAGACATCAGCAAACTGTTTTGAGCCTTGGCAGGCTTCTCGATGTACATGTCAATACGCAGAATTTGGGCGAAATATTCGTCGCACCTTTTGATGTTGTGTTAGATGCTGATAGCTCCGTATCCGAAAATATCGTACAGCCGGATTTGATGTTTATCTCAAAAAATCGCCTGAATATAATCACAGATGATAATATTCGAGGCGCACCTGATCTGGTTATCGAAGTACTGTCCGATTCGACTGCGCGTTACGACCGTGTGGGAAAGATGCGTACATACACCGAATTTGGTGTGAAGGAATACTGGATTATCGATGCAGATCAAAAAACGTTAGAAGCTTTTGAACTTACGGGCGACGAGCCTGTTCTCCAGGCAACGATGGCCGAATCCGATGTATTCAAACCAAAATTGTTCCCAGGATTAGAAATCTCACTCTCTGAACTCTGGTATCCCGAATGAAAAGCTGACTGCTGACCGCTAAAAACGGAAAACAACATGATCGACGACATTGTTGAAAAAGTATATAACGACGAGCGCATTTCCACAGATGACGCCATGCGTTTGTTTGCACATCCCAATGTGACCGAATTGGGCTTGTTAGCCGATGTGGTACGACGACGCAAATGGCCCAAAGACACGGTGACATATAATATCGGGCGAAATATCAATTACACCAATGTATGCTGGGTAAGGTGCGATTTTTGTGCATTTTATCGCCCGCCGGGATCCGACGAAGGCTATACATTGCCCAGAGAACAAATCTTTGAAAAAATTGACGAACTCATTGCCGTGGGCGGCGACGTGTCAAAAGGCAGCGAGATTTTGATGCAAGGGGGTCTGAACCCAAAACTGCGCGTGGATTATTACGAAGACCTCTTTTCCTCGATACGCAATCGCTACCCGCAAATCCATCAGCATTGTCTATCCGCCACAGAAATTATTTATATCGCGCATATCTCGCGTATGTCACTCGAAAAATGCATTCGCCGCTTGCGTGATGCCGGCCTGGATTCTATACCGGGTGCTGGCGCAGAAATTTTGTCGGACGAAGTGCGCGACATCATCGGTTTTCGCAAAGACCGCGTCCACGAATGGCTGGCTGTGCATCGCATTGCACACGAATTGGACATGCACACATCGGCGACCATGATGTATGGACATGTCGAAACCATTGAACAGCGAATAGAACATCTGGAACACATTCGCAACTTGCAGGATGAGACGGGCGGATTCACCGCATTTATCGCGTGGAATTTTCAGCCAGATTACACGGCTCTTGCCGATGACCAGGGGCGATGGAATGGTGTGAAAGCCACCGGATTTGACTATTTGCGAACCATCGCCATCGCGCGCCTGTTTTTGGACAATATCAAAAGTTTTCAAGCATCGTGGGTAACGCAGGGGGCCAAGGTCGCACAGGTCAGCTTAAAATACGGCGTAAACGATTTTGGTAGCACAATGATGGAAGAAAACGTGGTCAGCGCAGCGGGCACGAGCCATACGGATACTATGACACTCCATGAGATGCAACGGCTCATTCGGGATGCGGGATACGAGCCTGTAAGGCGAAATACGCGGTATGAGATTTTGAATTAGGGGTGTGTAACGATGCGTGTGCGTTTGGGCGTGGTGTCATACTTAAACACGCGACCACTGGTTGAAGCGCTGCGAACGGGCGCGATTGATCGCGATTTTGAACTGATCTACGACGTGCCCTCGCGATGCGCCGAGCGATTGCACATGGGTGAAACCGATGTGGCATTGATCCCCGCTGTAGAAATTGGATGCGGACGAGCACCCTATCGGATTGTACCCAGTGTCGGCATTATTTCAAACGGGCCAGTTGGCAGTGTATATGTTGTCCTGAACAAAGAACCCGAAGAAATTCAAACACTGGCCCTGGATCGCGGATCGCGCACATCAGCCGTGCTGGCGCAGATCATTCTGGCGCGACAATTTGGCTGCCGCCCAGAGGTGTTTTTTCATCCCCCAGATATAGATGCAATGCTCAAACGCGCCGATGCCGCCTTACTGATAGGCGATTCCGCGCTGACATTGCAACACTATCGGATCCTGGACCTGGGCGAAATTTGGACGCAGATGACCGGGTTGCCTTTTGTTTATGCCTGCTGGACCGGACGCCCCGATGCATTGACGTCATATCACATTGACAAACTGATTGAATCCAAAGAAAAAGGCAAGTCCCTCATCCCAAACATCGCAAAGGACTATGCCGCTGAAACCCGCACCCTATCGCCCGCTTTTTATGCCGAATATCTAACCAGAAATATCCTCTACGATTTGGGCGATGTAGAACTGGAAGGCTTGAGGCGATTCTATGCTTATGGTGTAGAGTTGGGATTGATGGACGCAGTGCCAGATATCTGCTTCTATATTTAAATTTTACAAAAACTCGGCAATAAGCCGGTTTTTTTTATTCAAAACTGGAGAACTTGTGATGCCCGAAAAAAACAAACCAATTCGCGTGGGCGTCGTCGGCGTGGGACGCGGGCGATCATTTATGCGGGCCGCAACACCGACGGGAATGGAACTGGTTGCAATTTGCGATACCTGGGAAGAGCGACTAAGACCCGAAGGCAAAGCACTCGGTGTATCGACTTATGTAGATTACCAGGCATTTTTGGAACACGATATGGATGCGGTAGTACTCGCCAATTATTTTCACGAACACGCGCCCTTTGCCGTTGAAGCACTGAACGCCGGGAAACACGTCATGAGTGAAACCGCTGCCTGCCATACATTGAGCGAAGGCGTCGCACTTGCACGCGCAGTAGAGCGCAGCGGTAAAATTTATATGTTTGCCGAAAATTATCCCTATACGGCGTACAATCAGGAAATGAGGCGGCTCTACCAAAAAGGACACGTAGGCGAATTTAAATACGGAGAGGGCGAGTACGTACATCCCGATCCGCCGGAAGTGAAATTGGGGCGCAGTTGCGGGCGCAATCACTGGCGCAACTGGATTCCCTCGACCTATTATTGCACGCATTCGATAGCACCGGTAATGTACATCACAGATACGCGCCCAGTGAAAGTGAACGGATTTGTCATACCCTATGATTTTGGCGATATGACCAAAACCCTGCACATGAATCGCGCAGATATAGCGGGCGTGATCATCTGTCGGATGGACAATGACGCCGTCATGAAATCTCTGCACGGCGCGTTGCGCGGACACGGCAATTACGTCAGAATCCACGGCAACAAGGGCGTGATGGAAAACTGTCGCAACGGCGATAAATATCGGCTACGCGTGTGGAAAGAACCGTGGGAAAAGCGAAAAGGAGAACCGGTAGAAACCGTTTACAGACCGGATTTCCCGGTACATCACGACCGCGCAACACAAGCCGGGCATGGCGGCGGCGATTTTTTCACCAGTTACCATTTCGCCGAAGCGATTCGCACGGGCGAGCAACCCTACCTCAATGTGTATCGCGGCATCGACATGAGTATCGCGGGCATTCAAGCGTGGAGATCGGTGCTCAGTGATTCGGCACCTATGGAAGTGCCCGATTTTCGCAACGAGTCCATAAGAAAAAAATACGAACGAGATGATTGGTCGCCCGATCCCACGCGCAAAAAAACGGGACAACCGCCGAGCAGTATTCTGGGAGAAATTGAACCATCCGATGGCGCCAAAGCACTGGCAAAAAAAGTTTGGGCGAGCAGGGGATACTTTGGAGAGTGAGGATCTGGCGATTTACGGCGTATTGTTAATTGTGGGAGGCATCGTAGGAAAGATGAAATCCGGGAGTTCTGCATCCTTATTCGCAGGCGCGATCTGTGGTATTGCCGCGCTCTTTGGATGCTGGCAAAGCCTGAGCGATCCCGCTACTGGGTTTTTGACCGGCGGATTGGTCGGATTATTGCTCACGGGCATATTTATGAGCCGATTTGTCCGCACGCGAAAATTTATGCCCGCGGGATTGGTGCTGCTGCTCAGTCTTCTGGTGGGTATTTTGACAATGATGGCGAGACAGGAATATTTGCTCGATCAAGATAAACCAGTGGAAGAACTGACAAAAAAGGGCCAGGAACAATGTCCCTGGCCCAACGTCTGAAGGGTCACAGCCTGAAAATCAGGCGTTCACCTCCGAAGTTAAAGTTTTCATCTTAAACCTCCTTTCGATATGCGTGACTCCGCTTCCGGAAAGCGTTTTGCGCGGTGGATGCCAATATATTAGCAAACCGCACCAACCTGTTGGCCCGGTTACATAAACACCAGCATGGATGCAGTTTTGTGTAGATTTTTAGAACTCTTTCTCGACAACCAGAAACGCCTGAGCTATAACACTCAGGCGTTTTTTAATTTGTAATGGCAATGCCGTGTTTGCGGCAGAGTTTGCGAAGTTTTTTCACAGCACCGCCTATGGATTTTCCATTTCGCGTAATGCCGAACAAATGCTGGCTGACCACCCTGCGCGAAATACCCATAATCTCTGAAATTTCCCGCTGGGTCTTGCCGTATTTGAAATACAAAACAGCAGCTTCAAATTGTCTTTGCGTAAGCGATCGATTTAAGAGCGTATCGATCTGTGGGATGAGACGCCCAACCCGATCTTCATGTTTATAGCGCAAATTTTGGTCTTCGGGCGACTCGTGCCACAGGCCAACATCATCCGGCATCATTTCCAGGTCTGATTGATCTAACTGAACTTCCCAAAAATCAGGATTGTACATATGTCCGTTCGTCTCCTCCAGGGAATGAATATGTCGGGCGAAAAACTACCACACATATCAGACCCGCGGCTCCGGAGGAACGATACAACTGCGACGGACAGATTGTAAACGCCCAAAGCAGCTATCTAACCGGAGGCGAACCAGGTATGTGATTTGTCGTAAATACAAAAATTAAAGCCTTCATGTTGCCTCCTTTCAAATAGACACAAGTAAACGGTCATCTGCAAAATTGCGGCAATCTTACCGCATTGTCAAGACATACCTCTTCGCCCTTACACCGGCATGGATGCACTTTTGGGTGCTCTATCAAAAAGATTTTTTCTTTCTCAATTCATCCCACCAATCCATAAGCGCGCGAATATGTTTTTCATAGCCGCGATCCGTAGGGCGATAATAAGTGCGGTCGCTCAAATTATCGGGAAAATACACTTGATCAATATATCCATCCGGATCGTCATGTGCATATTGATACCCCTTGCCGTAATCGAGATCTTTCATAAGCTTTGTCGGCGCATTGCGAATATGCAGGGGCACGGGCAGATTGGGATGCTTTTCAACATCGGAAAGCGCGTTATTATACGCGGCATAAACGGCATTGCTCTTGGGGGCTGTGGCGAGATAAACCGTCGCCTGGGCAATAGCTAAATCGCCCTCGGGACTGTCCAAAAAATCGTAGGACTCGCGGGCATTGAGCGCAACTTGCAAAGCGCGCGGATCAGCAGTGCCCACATCTTCAGAAGCAAAACGGATCATACGCCTCAAAATATAATGCGGATGCTCCCCAGACGCCATCATACGCGCGAGCCAATACAGTGCGGCATGTGGATCGCTGCCGCGGAGACTCTTGTGAAAAGCCGAAATAATATTGTAGTGCTCTTCCCCAGACTTATCGTAAAGATGAGCCTTGCGACCGAGAATGTCGCGCACTGTTTCGGGCGTGGGGTCGCAACCCGTGGCTTCGACAGCCGCAGCAACCGTTTCAAGCGCGTTCAGAGATCGGCGGGCATCTCCCTCCGCAGTCTCGGCAATGAGATCCAAAGCCTGGCCATCAATCTGCAAATCGGGAAACCCGTGTTCCGAATTGGCAATAGCGCGGTCCAGCACCTGGCGAATATGGGACGTATCGAGCAAATTGAGCACAAAAACGCGCGTGCGTGAAAGCAGGGCTGAATTGACCTCAAAAGAGGGATTTTCAGTAGTGGCACCAATGAGCGTGATAACACCATTTTCGACATGAGGCAAAAAAGCATCTTGCTGTGCTTTGTTAAAACGGTGAATCTCATCCACAAAAAAGATAGTGCGCCTGCCCAAACGCAACTCTTCTCGCGCCCGCGCAATAATCTCCCGCGCCTCTTTGATGCCCGCGGTAACCGCGCTAAAAGACACAAAACGACTCTGCGTCGTACCGGCAATAACCCGAGCCAGCGTTGTCTTGCCCGAACCCGGTGGTCCCCAGAAAATCATGGACGGCAAGCGGTCACTCTCAATAAGCGCGCGAAGGGGCGCACCCGGCCCAACGAGATGATCCTGCCCCACAATATCGTCCAGCACCTGAGGACGCAGGCGTTCTGCCAAAGGCGCGCCTACCATCTCCTGCCCAGTTTGCGACACGGGTTTAATAAAAAGATCTTCATTCATAGCTCTCACCTCTCGTCAAAATATACTCAGATTCCCCTACTTTTGCCAATACTCGGAAAAGTGCTTGTAGATGCGACTGGATTCGCTATTTTGAATCCTATTCTTCCACCCCAATCATGAAAGGATCTTATGATAGAAAAACACGACATGACAGAAGAACAAATTCGCAGCTATTACGGCTGGGCAGAAATTGATCCAGACCGGGCAGTTGTCGCCGGAGAAACGGGCACCTGGCGCATTGTATATCACGTGGGCAAATACGGAATAGACGACGGCGGTGTAATCAAAATCGCCTGGCGCGACGTAAGCGACTGGCAACGACCACAATTTGACGACCCTGCCGCACTTGCTTATGCATCGGTCTCGACCACAGGACCGGCGACCTTAAAAGCCGTATTTGACAGACAGCGCTATATTCGACCGTGGCGATATTGTGTGACCATTGATGTATTTGACGACTCATTGTCAGAAGGCGACACCATAACACTAATATTGGGTGATACATCCGGCGGAAGTGCGGGCAGTCGCGCGCAAACCTTTTGCAAAGATGCGTTTGAATTTCGGGTATCGGTTGACTGGTGCGGCACCTGGGTATATACAGAAGTGCCATCTCCCAAAGTACCAATCATAAGCGGCGCGCCCAATAAACTCGTCGTACTGGGACCTTCTGAAACAACACCGGGGGAACCAACCTGGATCGGAGTAAAAGCCGAAGATGTGTGGGGCAATCCGTGTGCAGAATACAGAGGCACGGTAAAAATCAACGCCGATGGCCTGCACGGACTACCCGAAACTTATGTATTTCAACCAGAGCATCGCGGCGTCATGCGATTTGAAAATGTGACAGCCCCCACACCGAGTGTTTATCGCGTAAGGGTCAAAGATGAAAACAATGACTTTGAGGCAGAGTGCAATCCACTAATATGCATCGAAACGCGCAAAGACGCGCAACCCTTTTGGGGAGATCTCCACGGACAAAGCGAAGAAACCGTGGGTACCAATCCAGTATCATCATACTTTCGTTTTGCGCGAGAAAAGGCGTGGATGGATTTTGCTGGACATCAGGGCAATGACTTTCAGATTACAGAAACAATCTGGAATGAAATCAAACACCAGGCCAATACCCAAAATACAGCGGGCAAATTCGTCGCCTTTGTCGGTTGGGAATGGTCGGGCAACACACCTTTGGGCGGCGATCACAATGTCTATTATCCCGGCGACGATGGACCGTTGCACCGCTCCAGCCATGTCCTGATTGAAGAAAAATCAGATATAGATACAGATTGCCAGCACATAACCGACCTCTACCGCGCACTCAAGGGAAAAGACGCGCTGCTCATACCCCATGTGGGCGGGCGCTATGCCAACCTGACCTGGCACGATCCAAATCTGGAGACCGTGATTGAAGTTTTATCTGAATGGGGCGAATTTGAATGGTTCTTAAAAGAAGCCCTTGAAAAAGGCTACCGCATCGGATTCACCTGCGGCAGTGATGACCACAAAGGCCGCCCAGGCGCCGCGCATCCGGGCAGTGGCGCATTCGGTATTTACGGCGGAATCACATGCGTATATGCAAAAGAACTGACGCGAGAAAGCATCTGGGAAGCAATAAAAACAAGGCGGTGTTACGGCACCAGTGGACAGCGCATCCTCGTAGATGTCACCGTAGGTGGACAGCCCATGGGATCGGATCTGGTAACAAACACACCACCCGAAATCGCCGTCAGTGTTTGGGGCACAGCACCAATAGAAAAAGTGGATATCTTCAGAGGCACGGAAATTATCTACACACACCCCCAAACCATTCCCCGGCATCAAACAGACATACGCATCGCGTGGTCCGGGCAGCGCATCCGGGCGCGCAACCGCCTCGTGCGCTGGGATGGCGAAGTAACGATAGACAAAGGGCGAATCGCAGATGTCAGAGGCTTTGCCTTTGATTCCGCATCCGAAGGTATTCAATCTGCCGACGACCAATCGGTCGCCTGGACATCGGTGACAACCGGCGATGCAGATGGCATCATTTTAACCCTGGATGCCCCGCCCGATGCAACAATCAATTTTGGAACACCCGTCTTGTCGCAAGCGTTAAAACTTATAGAGATCGCACAAGGACCGGTTGTAATCGACGCAGGTGGTATTGATATGCAGGTCGTATTTGAACAAATGCCCACAGGCATTGGACGCGACATCGCATTTACTTTTACTGAGAACCAGCTACATCCCGGCTGTCATCCCTATTGGGTGCGCGTAACGCAAATCGATGGCGGAAAAGCGTGGGTCAGTCCGGTATATGTGCAAAATGAAAAAGAGGAAATATAACATGAACGAATACGCAGTCACATTCACCGAACGCGAAACCGCAAAATTGCTACCCTTTGAAATCGATACAGACGCGATCGGTGCAAACGAAGTCGCAGGTCATACCCTTGCAACCCTCATCAGCGCGGGCACAGAATTAAACAGCAGGTATCTCGGCAATAATTTTCCCAGACAGTCGGGATACGCAGCGGCATTCAAAGTTGAAAAAGTGGGGAAAAATGTCTCGGGCATTTCGCCGGGCGACCTCGCCTTCTGCCCGGGCAATCACGCCTCCTACCAGCGAAAGCCCGCCTCGCAAGTGATTCGCCTGCCCGACAACCTCACGCCAGAAACATCTGTATTTGCCCGCATGATGGGTGTCTCAATGACCACCCTCACGACCACCTCGGCGCGGCCACCTGCCAAAATTCTCATCACTGGACTCGGCCTCGTTGGCCATCTCGCAGCCAAAAACTTTCAAGCCTGTGGCTATGAAGTCTATGCCTGTGACCCGGTTGCCTCGCGGCGACAAATTGCCTCAGAGACCGGGATTCACAATGTAATGGATGCCGTGCCATCGGAAAATTCCGACCTCGCGGGCCAATTCCAACTCGCCATTGAATGCTCGGGACACGAACAAGCCCTGCTCGATGCAGCAGGCACCGTGAGAAAACGCGGCGAAGTCGTTTGCATAGCCACCCCCTGGCGCCGGTACACGGATCTGCCCATACACGACTTGCACCACCTCATCTTCTTTAATTACGTCACCATTCGCAGCGGCTGGGAATGGGAACTGCCGCGCCAGCCAGAAGATTTTCGCATCAACAGCGTTTTTGAAAACTTCGCCGGTGCCCTCAAATGGTTGGCCGAGGACCGCGTCAATGTCGATGGCATCTACACAACATACGATCCCGAAAGATGCCAGCAAGCATATCGTGACCTTTTGCACAAAAAAACCGAACGTCTCGCGGTCGTCTTTGACTGGACGACTTGAGATCCGCGATGAGCGGTCTCCTTCAGGCGGGTCTTCGGACTCGCCCTTTTTTTGTATCAAATGTGCATACGCAACATGGGACGGCCAAATGATACGGGCATGTACTCCCCGGTATTGTGGCGTTTTGTACCTGGAATCATAAAGTGGATGGCAAAGGCGCGACGCTGGCGGTCCGTGTGATTGGGCGGTGTGTGATGCAGGGTTTGGCAATGGTGAAACATAACACCACCGGCGGGCAATTCGACAATTTTGGCTTTGGATATCTCCACCTGATCTTCAATATCAAACAACGCATCGGTTTGAGATGAACGCTCATGGGTGAATGGCCGCAGATGAGACCCGGGAATGACGTGCATAGCCCCGTTTTCGACATCGGCATCGTCCAGAGTGAGCCAGCATGAGACGAGATTGGCTGGCATACATTGCCAGTACCCATTGTCTTGATGCCAAAAAACCGCATCCCCGTTATGTGCGGGCTTGAAGAGCGCCTGATCGTGGAAAAGTTGAATATTTGGACCGATGAGTGCCTCGGCAATATCGAGTATGGGATCATAGTAGATAAGTTCTCTGTAGTGCAGATTGCGCTCACACATTTGCATAATTTGCAGCATCTGTGTGGGCGCGTCATTTTTTTCACTCAGGTCATCGGTATTGCTAATGGCGAGATTGCGAAAGCGGTTATTCTTCCGCGCGGCTGCAAATTCGCGGTCGTATTCCCGGCGCAATATCTCAATGTGTTCATCCTCGAGAAGTTTGCCAATCGAGATATAGCCATTCTGAAAAAAAAATTCGATTTGCTCCGGAGTTAATGCAGACATTGTGTACTCCTGATAATGCAATTAAGAATTAAAAATTAAAAATTGTCCCCACTCATCCCCCGAGGCAATCGTACGACTTGGCTTGTTTTATTGACCTCTATTCTAATGTCACACCTGACGTCACTTTAACAATTCCTCTGTATAAGCAAACAGCGCAGGCGTCCCTCCCGTATGCACCATCACCACAGTTTCATCTTTGCCAATCTCGCCACGATTCACCATATCGATCAAACCCGCCAGCGTCTTACCCGTATAAATTGGCTCCAGCAAAATCCCCTCTGTGCGCGCCAATAGCCTTATCGCGTCATTGCCCTCGGGTGAACAATACCCATATCCCTGCTCGCCGACGTACCGATCCACATTTTCAATCATAGATTCATCAAACGCGACATCCACATCCAAAATCTCCGCCATTTTTCTCAATACACCCAGAAATGCGTCTTTGAGATCATAAGACCACAAAATGGGCCTCACACCCACAATCCGCACATCCAAACCCAAAACAGTCTTCCCAAAAATCAAACCCGGCTGTGTACAACTGCCCGAACACACAACAACAGTTGTAGGCGTTTCACCTATCGCATCGAACTGATCCATCATCTCTGCCATACACAGCGCGTAGCCCATTGCGCCAAACGGGCGATTGGCCGCTTGCATC
>JAGWBW010000040.1:20022-23348 GCA_021295695.1 Candidatus Latescibacterota bacterium | reverse complement strand
GCGTGGGCAAATGCCCCAGCGACACACGCGGCACCTCGCTAATACGCGCTCTCAGTTCGTCACGGGAAATAACAGCCATTATAACCTCCAAGAAAATCACAGTCACATGTGTATATCAGCACAATCGCAAGCATATAAAACGAATATACACGCATGAAGCAAGCGAAAATGCCATTGACATTTCACAAGATAGCGAATTATTTGTTAAGGGCAGTGCATACGGGGGTTACATCACCAAAAACCATCAATACAAAGCCCACGAGGACCCCATGAAAATACTCATCACCGGCATCACAGGGCGCATCGGCGGCAACCTGGCGGCGCAACTCGTTGAACAGGGGCATCAAGTTCGCGGGCTTGTCTGGCCCAAAGATCCGCGCGTAGAAAAATTTGAGGGCATTGACCTCGAACTCATTGAAGGCAGCCTCACCGAATACGAAGACGTGGAAAAAGTAACCGACGGCATCGATGTAATCTATCACCTGGGCGCGGCCTTCCAGGGAGGTGGTCCATTTAAGGACAACGACTACTTTGAAATCAACCTGCGCGGCACATTTCACATGCTCAAAGCCGCAACCCAACAGGACAACCTCAAACAATTCATCTTTGCAAGCACAGACGCGCTCTACGCCAAATATCCCCCCGAAGGAATGGACGAACCCATCCGGGAAGACGCAATGCCCAGAGAACCGCGCGGATGGTACGCCCTATCCAAATCCGTCGGTGAAGAAATGTGTTACGGATACTGGCGCGCCCATAATCTCCCCATCACCATCTTGCGCTTTTGCCTGGTCGTTGGCGCGGGTGAAATCCTCGACTTCCGCCAATTTTACCTGAGCAAACTCAAAGGACTTCCCGAACTCAAAGCACTGTGGCGCGGCGAAGAACGCCTCCTCCTCCTCAAAGACATGAAAGGCCGCTCCTACAAAAAACACATCGCGGACGTACGCGACATAGTACACGGCTGCATCTGTGCCTTAAACAAAACGCAAGCCGCCGGACACGCCATCCAACTTGGCGGACCGCGTCCATTCACATGGGCCGAAGCCATCCCGTATTTGTCACAACGCCTGAACATCCCCTATCAGGAAGCCATCTTACACGGCGCACCCACACATTACGAATACGACCTGACCAAAGCGCGCGACCTGATCGGCTTTAATCCGCAATACGACATCATCCGCATGATCGAAGACGCCATCGCTTATCGAGAGGGAAAAACCATCAACGTCTTGCCCACAGAGTAATGGGAATTAAAAATTAGGAATTGAGAATTAAGAATTGATGTTACGCATCTGCACAATATAATGGCCTGTCATTTTGAGCGGAGCGCAGCGGAGTCGAAAAATCTTCTACCAACGCAGGTGGAAGGGATGCTTCGGCTCCGTTCCACGGAGTTTATCTTGAGCGAAGTCGAAAGGCTCAGCATGACAAAACCACAGACCTGCGTAACATCAGTTAAGAATTAAAAGCAACCACAGAAAAAACGTGAGTGAACGGTGTTTATCTGTGTTTCCAAAAGGTTTACAAATTCCAGCAAAGAGGCCGAATATGTCTCAACCCAACATACTCATGATCATCTCAGACCAGATGACGCCCTTTCTCACGGGCGCTTATGGCCATCCCGTCGTCCAAACACCTGCGCTAAACTCGTTGGCAGAAAACGGTATTCGCTTTGATGCAGCCTATACGCCTTTCCCGCTCTGTTCACCTGCACGCGCCTGCTTCATGACGGGAAACAACGCCGCAAAAATTGGGGCGTATGACAACGGTGCTGAACTCCGATCAGACATCCCCACTTTTGCCCACCACCTCACCCGCGCCGGATATGACACCGTCCTATCTGGCAAAATGCACTTCATAGGCGCAGATCAACTCCACGGCTTCAGCCGCCGCCTCACCACAGACATCTACCCGGAAGATTTCCGGTGGGTCAAACCCGAATGGATACACATCAAAGAAACCAGAGGGGAAAATTACCAGGCCATCATGGAACAGCGGGGCAGGTATAACGCCGCCAATTACGACGGGCACAAGCTCCAAATCGACACATGGCACGGACCCCTCAGCTACGACGAAGAAACGCACTTCCGATCACTGGAATACCTCCACGCCGTCGGCACCCAGAAAAATCCCAAACCTTTCCTCTTGTGCGCCTCTTACCACCATCCCCATGAACCCTTTTGGCCGCCCCAATCCTATTGGGATATGTACGAAAATGCAGACATCGAAATACCCACCTTGCCAGACAACCTGGACGACACATATTCCATGATGGACAAATGGCTCAACGCCTATCACGGCACGCGCAAACACGACCTGCGCGACCCGGACGCCCTCTACAAATTGCGCCGAGCCTATTACGGGCTCGTCACATACATGGACGACAAAGTGGGAGAACTCCTCGCCTCACTAAAAGAAAATGGCCTGGACGACAACACCATCGTAATCTTCTTCTCGGATCACGGCGATATGCTCTGCGAAAAAGAAATGGTCCAAAAACGAACCTTCTACGACTCGTCCAGCCGCGTACCCTTCTTCATCCGCTTTCCAGACCATCACAAAGCAGGCAGCACAATCGACCAGCCAGTCTCACTCATTGACCTGTTACCCACCTTATGCGATATGGCGGGCGCACAAGACCACTACCCCTGCGATGGCACCAGCCTGATGCCCCTCATTGAAGGCACGGAAACAGAAGACCGAGAAATTTTTGTCGAAGCCCATGAAGCAGTCGGCGCGCCCTGCGTCATGATTCGCAAAAACAATTACAAATACAACCACATCCACGGGCACGAGCCGCAGCTTTTTGACCTCGACGCCGACCCGGGCGAATGGAATAATCTCAGCGGCCAGTTAGAGCATGCGGAAACCGAAACCTATCTTCGCACGCGCATCCTCGACAGCTATGACCTCGACGCCATAGCCGAAGCCAATTTAGACAGCCTGTATCGCAGGCAACTCATCCACGAGGCAATGCAAACCAACGGCACATCCTGGGCGTACAATCCAGTCTTTGACCCAACAAAAAACGCGCAGGCACAGTACCTCCCATAACGAACAGGAGCAACCAATGTCCAACAACACACCATTTATCGTCGATAAAAACCTCGGCGTCAACATGACCGTCGAACCGGAAGACCTCACGCAAACCAACGCCGATGGAGAAGCCGTCATCGCGCCGACGCAAGAAGAAAAATACCTCTTTGACGCGCGCGGCTGGTTGCTTTTCCCTGGCGTCCTATCCGACGACGACATACGCGACATGCGCGAATATGCGCTACAGGTCAAACACAGCCCGCAATCGCTACCCGAACACGAGCGAT
>JAGWBW010000040.1:4188-19990 GCA_021295695.1 Candidatus Latescibacterota bacterium | reverse complement strand
TTTATGAACGAATTTGTCGCACATCCCCATCTCGCCAGTCCCGATGGCTATGGTTTTCGCATGGAAGCATCCGGCATCCGATTCCGCTCGACGCGCACCGGAGAAGTCGGCGGATTTCGCCCGCACAATGGCAACGGCCTGTTTCGCTTTGCAATCGACTCGCACCACTATCAGTGCATCCCCGGCAAAGCCTATAGCGGTCTAACCCGCGTGGTCTGGGAACTCGCCCCCGTACAAAAAGGCAAAGGCGGAACCCTCGTGGTCAGCGGCAGCCACAAAGCAGCTTATGCCGCGCCAGAATCCATTCACGATCCCAACTCCCCCATCTGGGACACCTACGAATGCCCGGCCGGCTCACTGATCTTCTTCACCGAAGCCATCACCCACAGCGCCACGCCCTGGACAGATGAAACAACCGACCGCGTTGGCATCTTCAACCTCTACAACACCATCGGCGCCAAATGGAGCAACTGGCATCCACACCCGGATCTGCTCGCATCCATGCCGCCCAAACGCCAGAGCCTGTTCCGAGACGTGCGCTGCGCTGCCAATCGCATTGGTGGCAACGGACGCTATCACGGCGCAAATCTCAGTGAGATGAAAAAATAAGCAGGTCATTAAAACAAAAAATTCTGGAGACTTTTATGCCAAATTTATCTAATCGCCCCAACATCCTCTTCTTTTTTCCCGACCAACTTCGCTTTGACTGGATCGGCAGCAATCCCGACATAGCGGTACGCACGCCCAATCTGGACCGCCTTGAAAGAAACGGAGTAACCTTCTCCAAAACCGTCTGCCCCGCACCAGTATGCGCGCCCAGTCGCGCTTGTGTTGCAGCCGGCACAGAATACGACAACTGTCCGGTCAAAGGAAACAGCGACGACTATCCCACAGACCGCGCCACTGTTTACAGCCTGCTCCGCGACAGCGGGTACCACACACTGGGGTGTGGCAAATTTGACCTCAACAAAGGCACCTGCACATCCAACTTGCCAGCCTGGGGACTGGATGGCAAACACCATTTGAAAGAATGGGGATTCTCGGACGGCATCAACAACGAAGGCAAAATAGACGGCGCCAACAGCGGACGGGAAAAACCGCAAGGACCCTATTTGCAATTCCTCGAAGAACGCGGCCTGCGCCAGATGCACCTCAATGACTTCTCCAACCGCAAAGGCCAGAGAAGCACCTTTGCCACGCCACTGCCCGATGACGCCTATTGCGACAACTGGATCGGGCAAAATGGCCTGGACCTCATTCAATCGGTCCCCGAGGGCAAACCCTGGTTCATACAGGTCAATTTCAACGGACCCCACCTGCCCCTGGACATCACGGAAAGCATGGCAAAACTCTACGAAAACGTCGATTTCCCACAGCCGAACCGCAATGACCAACTCACGCCCGATGAACACCTCAAAGCCAGGCGAAACTATTCCGCCATGGTCGAAAACATCGACCGCTGTGTTGGTCTCTACCTGGACCTGCTCGAAGAACGGGGCGAGTTGGACAACACCCTCATCGTCTTTTCCTCGGACCACGGTGAAATGCTCGGCGACCACAATTCCTGGGGCAAGGGCAAACCCCTGCATCCCTCAGCCAGCGTGCCCCTCGTCATCTCGGGTCCCGGTGTACAACAGGGCATAACCCATGACCTGCCCACGACCAACCTGGACCTCACCGCCACCTTCCTCGACTACGCGGGCCTGGACATTCCCGACGGCATGGACAGTCGATCCCTCCGCAACCTCCTCGAAGGCAATACCAGCACGCATCGGGACATCGTCCTATCCGGCCTGGGCAACTGGCGCATGGCTTATGACGGCCGCTACAAATACATCGAAGGATTTGGCGACACCCCCATGCTCTTTGATCTCGACACCGATCCCCTCGAAAACAACAATATCATCGACGCTCCAGGCACCTCGGCGCATGTTAAGCGACTGAAAGCAGAGTTGATATAATGAACAACCATCGCCCCAACATCCTCTTCTTCTGCTCCGACCAACACCAGACCGCTGCATCGGGATGTTATGGTCACGCAGAAGCACAAACCCCAAATATCGACCGTATTGCCGCATCTGGCATCCGCTTTAACAGAGCCTACTGCCAATCTCCCGTCTGTGTACCCGCACGCGGATCGATCATAACCGCACAATATCCCCACACACACGGCGCGCGCATCTTACAAGACGCACTATCCCCCAACACGCGCACCATTGCCCATCACTTTGCCGAACACGGCTATCAAACCGGGGCAATAGGCAAAATGCACTTTGTAGATGAAACGCAAAAACACGGATTTGATTATCGCCTGGAAATGGGAGACTTCAGAAAAACACTCACAGATGAAGAATGGCGGGAACTGCGTCGAGATCAGGGCGGCGGAGGTGGCACATCGGGACGACCATCCAAATTGTCTGCGCGCTATTTTCAAGACACGTATTACGCCGACGAAACCGTGCGGTATCTGCGCGAAAAAAGGGACCCAGACAAACCCTTTATCCTCTGGTCATCCTACTTCATGCCGCACACGCCCCTCGTCCCCATGCAGCAATACTTCGACCTCTACAATCCCGAAATCCTCACCTTGCCCCAACGCAGCGACAACGCGCTGGAAACCGGCTTTGAAGGCCACCTCATGCGCGCCAAACAGCGGGGGTGGTACACGCAAACAGACGAAGAACTCAGCCACGCACTCGCCGGATATTACGGCAACATCAGCCAGATGGATGCGTGCATCGGCAAAGTGCTCGACACACTCTACGACCTCGGCCTCGATAAAAACACCATCATCGTCTATACCTCTGACCACGGCGAAATGGCCGGCGCCCATCGCATGTGGACCAAACACAACATGTATGAACAATCGGTCTGCGTGCCACTCATCATCCGCCTGCCCGGAGACATCCACCCCAACACCTCGCGCAACCACCTCGTCGAACACGTGGATATCTATCCCACACTCGCCGAATTGTGCAACTTGCCCATTCCCGAAAACATCCACGGACGCAGCTTTGCCCCTTTGTTTGACAACCGAACCTACCAGCCGCGCGAATACGCCTACTCCGAATACGATTTTTGTCACGGCGTATTCACGCGAGACAATCGGTATGTGGGCAAACCACCAATTCTCATGGTTCGCACAGACCGCTGGAAACTCAATTATCTGAGCTGGGCACGCTCTGAACTCTTTGATCTCGAAAACGACCCGAATGAATTTCGCAACGTCATTGACGACCCCGCAAATACCAGCATCGCGCGCGAACTCACTGACATTGCGAAACGGATGTATAGGACGAATTAAGAATTAGGAATTAAGAATTAGGAATTAAGAATTAGGAATTAGGAATTAAGAATTAAGGGTTGGGCGAGACGAGCTGACTGCTAAGAAGGGTGAAGGATGATAAAGCACCATCCTTTGGGCGGGATGGGATGGACTTCACACTTCTTACTTCACACTTCTTACTTCAATAAAGGAGCACATCATGCCTACTTTTCAAATACCCGACGGCACAAAAGTCAGAATGAGTGGGAAAGAACTCGTATTTGGAGAAACCATCTTCTCGCCGAGAGAATCCAACCACATCCTCGCAGACACAGAAGCACTGAGACAGCGAATGGAAGAAGACGGGTATCTCATCATTCGCAACTTCCACAACCGCGAAGACATCATGAAAGCGCGAAAAGAAATTATCGATCACATGGAAAGTCAGGGCCTGCTCGCCGCGGGATCCACGCTTGAAGATGCCATCATTGGCGATAGAAAACGCTCCATGCGCTTCAAAGACAGCCTGGTCAAAACCTGGCCCGACTTTCTCAATATTGTAGATGGCAAAAACACAATGGACTTCTTCGGTCGCTTTTTGGGAGGCCCCGCGCTTTCGCTCGATCACAAATGGCTGCGCGCCATCAGAACAGGAGGCAATGCGGGGATGCACTGCGACATTGTATATATGGGCGCGGGCACCAAAAATCTCTATACCATGTGGACAGCGCTGGGCGATATCACGCTCGACATGGGACCGCTCGCCCTCTGCATGGGATCGCACAAACTCGAACGCCTTCGCAATACCTACGGCGCATCGGACGCACACGACGACTTGATCCAGGGATCGTTCTCCAACGACCCCTACGATGTCATAGAAACCCTCGGCATCGAATGGGCCGCCACGCCATTTCAAGCAGGTGATGTCGTCATTTTTGGCATGTACTTCATGCACGCCTCTCTCGAAAACACCACCAACCGCTTTCGCATCAGCAGCGACACGCGCTATCAACTCGCCACAGAAGCCACTGACCAGCGACACATGGGCGAAGATCCCGACGTAATACCCAAAGCAGACCTATCCGAACGCAAGTCCATCGAGGAATACCGCGCGGAATGGGGATTGGTGAAGGAGAACTCTTGAAATGTCAGGTATCACACAGTACAAACCCGACAAAGCTTATGAAGGATACACCCTTTTTTCAGAAACCTTTGCGGAACCAAACTGGGAAGTCGGCAAAGAAGCCGTGGTTTACCTCATCGACATGAACGGAGAACCCGCCCACACATGGCACCTCACGCAACACACTGTCCAGTCCCACTGTCGATTGCTGCCCAACGGCAATCTTCTGGTGCCCACCCACGACCGCTCGGGCGTCACGCAGTGCAACAATGTCGGCATTTTTGAATACGATCCCGACAGCACACTCGTCTGGCGCGTGCGCTGCCGCACCGACCACGACTATCAGGTGCGCGACAACGGCAATCTGCTCATCCACACGCTCAACGAAACCATGTGCCCGTCCCTGGGACCTGAACTCAAACGTCACCCGTACATGATTGAAATTACGCGAGACAAGGAACTGGTTTGGGAATGGAAAGGCGAAGAGCATTTGGACGATCTCGAAGCCTGCCTACCTCCCGAATCATGGCAACACGTTCTGGACCGCGCTACCGGACGCTTTGCATTTGACTGGGCGCACAACAACACGCTCCAGATCATCCAGCCCAATAAAAACGAAGGTGACGCGCGCTTCAAACCCGGCAACATCTTTTTCTCCTACCGCAGCAACGACGTCATCGGCGTAATTGACTATGACACCGGCGACATTGTCTGGGCATGGGGACCCGGCATCATCGACGGGCAGCACAAACCCCACATGCTCGCAAACGGAAATGTGCTGATCTTCGACAACGGCACCCTGCGCGGATATTCTCGCGTAATTGAACTCAATCCCCTCACCGAAACCATCGAATGGGAATACGTCGCAGACCCCAAAGAAGCGTTCTTCAGCGCGGCTATTTCCGGTGCCCAGCACCTGCCCAACGGCAACACCCTGATATGCGAAGGCGGCAAGACCCGACTTTTTGAAGTCACGCCAGATGGGGAAATCGTCTGGGAATTCGTCAACCCCTATCGCCACGAAAACGGGCGCCCCGTCATCTATCGCTGCTTGAGATATTCACCCGAATACGTAGCCTCACTTCTATCTTAAAAGGAGTTTTTATACCTATGTCTTCTCCCAACGTAGTCTTTGTAATTACCGATGATCAGGGCTATGGCGATCTTGGATGCCACGGCAATGACATTATCCAGACGCCCAACCTCGACAAGCTCTACACCGAAAGCGTGCGCTTTACCAATTACCACGTCGGTCCCACCTGCGCGCCCACCCGAGCGGGCATCATGACGGGACGCTATTGCAACTGCACAGGCGTATGGCACACCATCGCCGGACGCTCGCTATTGCGAAAAGACGAAACCACCATCGCCGACTTTTTCAAAGCAGCGGGATATCGCACCGGCATGTTTGGCAAATGGCACCTGGGCGACAACTATCCATTTCACCCTCACAATCGGGGCTTTGACACGGTCGTTTACCACGGTGGCGGCGGCGTACACCAGACCCCTGACTACTGGGGCAATACCTATTTCAACGACACGTACTTCCGCAACGGCGTACCTGAAAAATTCAGAGGCTACTGCACGGACATCTGGTTTGACGAAGCCAAAAAATTCATTGAAGACTGTGACGACACGCCCTTCTTCTGCTACATCCCCACCAACGCACCGCACGGTCCCTTCAACATAGCCGATCACTATCGCGAACTCTACAACGGCGACGGCTTGCCCGGCCAGCGCGACCGCTTTTACGGCATGATCACCAACATCGACGAAAACGTCGGCCTCATGCGCGACTTCCTCCGCGAAAAGGGATTGGAAGAAAACACCATCTTCATCTTCATGACCGACAATGGCACCGCCAACGGCTGCAACCTCGACGGCAATGCCTATGTCACAGATGGTTTCAACGCTGGCATGCGCGGCAAAAAAGGCTCGGAATACGAAGGCGGGCATCGCGTGCCCTTCTTCTTTCACTGGCCCGCGGGGGGATACACCAGCGGACAGGACATCGACACCCTCATTGCCAACATCGACTTCTTGCCCACCCTTTGCGACCTCTGTGATGTTCCCATCTCCGATGACGCCCTCGAACGCATCAACGGCACCAGCGTCAAACCCCTCCTCGAAGGCACGGACAACTGGAACGACCGCACAATTGTCACGGACTCGCAGCGCGTGGAAAATCCCATCAAATGGCGCAAATGCGCGACCATGACACAGCGCTGGCGGCTCATCAACGGCGAAGAACTCTACGACATGGACAGCGATCCCGAACAACGCCACAATGTCGCCGAGCAACATCCCGAAGTCGTCGCCGAACTGCGCCAGCACTACGAAGACTGGTGGGCACTCGTCTCCGAACGCTTTGGCGAAGACGTACCCATCATAGTCGGCTCCGAAAGTGAACCCTTCTCTGTAATCACAACCCACGACTGGCACAACGAAAATAGTGATTCGGCCTGGAATCAGGGTGCGATCCGCCGCGGGATAGAATGCAATGGTCGCTGGGCAATCGACGTGGCTGAAGCAGGTGATTACACCTTTGAACTGCGCCGATGGCCCCGAGAAGAAGACCGCGCCATCATCGAAGGCATCCCCGGCAAACTCACGCCCTATTACGGCGGCAACGCAATTCCCGTCAGCACCGCCCGCATCAAAGTCGCAGGGGAAGAACAAGCACAATCCATCGACTCCGAAGACAAAGGCATCGCCTTTACCTACACCCTCCAGGCCGGTGAAACCAGCCTCGAAACCGAACTCACCGATGGGAATGGCATTTCGCTGGGAGCGTATTACGTGTATGTAGAAAAGGTAGAATAAAGCGAGGGGCTGGTTGAGGGTACGTCTCACCTCTTGTGTCTTTGTGTCTTTGTGTCTTTGTGTGAGGTCCGCTCACGTCTCACCGATGAGAGAAAATAATGTGCAAAGGGCTATTACTCATCCTCGCGCTTTTCTTCGCGAGTTCACCTTCATGGAGTGCGGAATCTCAGCCCGATTCGCTCTCATCGGATCACCGCGTGCGCGGTGCGGTATTGCGGTCTATCGCCCTACCGGGATGGGGACAATTTTACAATGGCAAGCGCGTAAAAGGCAGTGTAATTGCGACCGCAGAGGTAGCTTCCGCTATCGCCTGGGCAGTGCGTCGCAAACAGATCAAAGATCGAGGTACTCAGGAGCGGAACCTGTACCTCTTCTCAACCATTGGGATAGTGCTCTACAGCGTGGGAGATGCTTATGTGGATGCCCATCTCAGTCGGGTAGATTGGGCTGAAGTGGAAGCGGGTATCGATGAAAATGGCGCGGCAAAATTTCGACTAAAATTTAAGTTTTGATGGTGTTGCGTTCCTCATACATACCTGATATTCTTTCCCAAAGTCGCCACCATCTCGCCACTTGATACCATCGGCAGCAAATTCTCCGACCAGAAAATCGACTCCTCTGGCGCGCGCAGTGTCTCGAGCACATTGCCAAACGGATCGGTAATATCTGCAACGGGATCGCCCTTCTGCAAATGATCGTAGTGCTGCGCGTGAAACTCTATAAACCCACCCCGATTGGCCAACACCGTCAAAAACCCATCCACCACCACTTGCTTCTTGGGTATAAACGGCTCGCCCGGTATAACCCCGTAATACTTTAACACATTCTCGACACCCGTAATACCCTTTTGAATACTCTCTCTGTCCCAGCCCATGCACCCACCGAGTTCGGGATCAATCGTCGGAATTCCCTCATCGGGAGCAGAACGCGCGAGTTGACCTTCGGGACCGCGCTGGTCGAGAATATAGCCAATACCAAACGCCTGAGCCATCTCCATACACACGCGATGAATGCGCTTGCGTCGATCCACCCGCACGCGCACCTCGTCAATCATCGGACGGCGCCCCCCCTGATGCAAATCAACACAATAATCGGACTGCAACACCGCATTGTGAAATAACCGATAGGCAATGCGCTCGCTCGACGTGCCATCTTTACGCCCGGGAAAACACCGGTTCATCTTTTTTTCATCCACCGGACTAAATGCCTGATGCGCGTGAAACGCGTGGAAATTGACAATCAACACCGCAATAACCCGCCCGTTCATCACAGTCGGATCCAGCCGCTTCAACACCTGTCGAATCACGCTGATGCCATTTAATTCATCTCCATCACTAATCGCCTGCAAATAAATCGTCGGTCCTTCCTCAGCACCATTAATCAGGGATACTGGAACGCGCGCAGGCGACCCATCCTGCATCTCAGCCACCTTCAAATAGCCATCCGTGCGCTGTCCAGACTCAGCTCGAAGATGTTCAACGCGAAGCAATTCACCCATAATATTGATCGCTCCTAAAAAAAGCCAAATATCTCTCAATTCTCATCGTTAAAAAAACGGGTGAAACCATGTGATGTCAACCAAAAAGAGCCGATCCATTTCCGGATCGGCTCTCTAATTATCATACCAATAATAGACTCACTCTAACCCTCATCATAATCAGTCAATGGACGGATCCAGATATTCCGATAGCGCACGGGATCGCCGTGATCTTGCAGCATCAGCGGCCCCGTAGGCCCGTGTGGCGTATCATAATTCGACACATTTCTATGCCCGGTCGGTCCCATAGCCTCTTTGCGGTTGTGCAGCACAACACCATTCAAAAACACCGTCAAATAAGCGGGCTTCACCAGTGAATCGCCATCGTATTCCGGTGTTTCAAAAACAATATCATACGCCTGCCACTCACCCGGTGGACGCGTCGCATTCACCAGCGGCGAAAACTGACTGTAAATCGCGCCCGTCGTACCATCGGAATACGTCGGATTGTCATATCCATCCAGCACCTGCACCTCGTATTTCCCGATCAAAAACACACCGCTATTTCCCCGCCCCTGACTGCTGCCGCGCACTTCTGACGGACAAGCAAACTCTATGTGCAACTGCACGCTCCCAAACTCATCTTTTGTCCGGATATTCCCCGTTCGGGGATTCACCTCTACATACCCATTCTCCACTGTCCAGGTCGGATCCCCACCATCGAGACTCTGCCAACTGGACAAATCCGTACCATCAAACAGCACCACGGCATCCGATGGCGCATCACCTGCACCTGCACCCGGCGTCACCACGCGCGGCGTTGGACGATTCTTATCGTGAACGCGCCACGGTTGATTGGGCAACATCGGCGTATCGTCATACCCCACTGGCGTGTGTTTTTCTGCTGCCATTTTGTTTCCTTTCTAAAATGAAGTGAATATTTTATTGTAGAACCATGATCAGAAAAATAAACGAACGTGTCAAGCGAGATTGCAAATATCAATCAAGCTCGCAATTTATCACCCAAAAAACCATAAAATGAATCATTAACCTGTATTTACCTGTCCATATATTAGATACCCAAAATAATTTAGTTTATTGCCCAAACGCGCGTAAGGACAAATCATGACAATTCTCCGCACAGAACAAAACGTTCCATCTCTGCCAAAACCCAACCAGTGTCGCGTTGTGTACTCCGATGAACTACCCCCCGTTGAACTAATTACCGCAACATTTGTATATGCATTCGACGGAGATCGCTTGCTCATGACACATCTCAAATCGCGCGGCTGGGACCTGCCCGGCGGCCATGTTGAACCTGGTGAAACGCCTGATCGCACAGCTCGCCGAGAAGTCTATGAAGAAACAGGTGCCCGTCTAAATCAGATAAGCGTTTTTGCTCATATCCACATACACATTGACGGGCCTGAACCCGGTGATTATGCTTACCCTTATCCCGATTCCTACATGGTCTTTTACTGGGCACATATTGACACACTTGAAAATTTTAACGAAACCGACGAAGCACGCGAACGCGGTCTATTTTTTCCCGAACAAGCGCGGCAAACCCATTACATCAGGAACAACCGGGAGCTCTATCGCGCTGCATTTGAATGCGCCGTTGACCTGACCCCCAAACCCGAAGCTCCCTGGAAACACAAAGCCTTTGCTCTCATCCTGCGTCCAGATAATTCGGGGACCAAACTCCTCGCGCTTCACTTTGACAACACACCTGCGATGCCTCTGCGTTTTCCCGGCGGGAATTTGGATCCGGGCGAAACACCAGAAGAAGCTATGTATCGCGAACTCTACGAAGAATCGGGCCTGGGACGCTTAAAAATCCTTCGCAAACTCGGCGTTCACCACTATTACAAATACTACATCCAATCCAATGTCGAACGGCACGACTACCTCCTCCTCGCCTCGCGCAACACACCCGACCAATGGTCTCATGTTGTCACAGGAGAGGACGGCGACGCCGGTTATACCTTCAACTACCAATGGATAGGATCAGATGAAATCGATTGCCTCTCCGACGAACTCAACACATTTGTCACACCCGAATACATTCCCGAACTGTTTAATAATAAATCCCACTGATATCCCACCCAAAGACAGACACATCCACCTCTCCTGCATTGATCTCAACACCCTCGCGCTCCAGCAACGCCCGCTGATTATCCACATGCGGAGTCAAACACCCTTTTGAATCCAAAATGCGATGCATGGGATACGCCTGTCCCGCCACGCGCTTCATATACGTGGGCAACACGCGATAATGCGAATGCGACACCCCCAGAACATCCACAATCTGCTTATACGTCATCACCTTCCCAAAAGGAATCTGCTTTACAACCCACAAAAATCGATCTGAGGTCCTATCGGACACGGGATCATAACACCTGTCCAACACCCTGACCGGATCGCCTTCACAAACGACACCATCAGTCAGCACCACTGCCAAAAAACCCCTCTGATTCTCCAACGACTGGATCGGTTTTACGCCCAATGTCCCGATATACTTGCACACCTCACAATGATACGTTAGCCGAACGGCAGCGGAATACCCAAGTTCCAACACCGAACCCGACGGCAAATCGTCCAGCGGCAACCCGGCGACAACGACATTCTCTCGCAAATCACCCGTCTGCAACTTGAACTCTTGCAGAGTCTCCATAGCAACCAAAAGCACCTGTCGCGGACCAACACCACCTGCATTTGCATCGCCTTCAATGCCAAAACGAGCGCGCAACGAAAGTTTCCCATCTTGCGGTCTGGACAAAGGTCGCCCCTTCTCTATCTTCATAAACAGAGAAATGACACGCCCCTGTGTATCTGCTTTTTTCATTCCTGCCCTGCCATCCATCCACCCGCGACCCGTGCCAACTCTTCCATCACGGGTTCATCGGTATTGCGCCGCTTCAAAATCTTAAATCCGTGATCCGCAGTATCCACCACGTGAAGCGTCGCATTCTCCAGATTATCCACCACCGGTTGCAACAGTTCCAAATTCGCCATCCTATCCCGCTGACCCGATAAAAACAGCATCGGCACGCGCACATCCTTCAAATGCTCGGCGCGCTCTGTATTTGGCTTGCTCGAATACAGAGGAAAAGCAAAAAACACAATACCCTTCAGCCCATCAATGGATTCTTCGGCACAAGCCATGGATACCATCCGCCCGCTCATCGAATGTCCACCGGCAAAAACTGGCAACCCGCGCGCCTGCTTTATCCCCATCTCTATAGCCGCACGCACAGTAGCCAACCGCACCTTCTCGCCATCCATCCCACCACCACCCCTCTCGGAATAGGGATAATTGAAGCGAAAAGTCGCAATCCCCACATCGTTCAACGCATCGCTCAGTTCCTGCATAAAGAGATGCCGCATATTCGTCCCCGACCCATGACCCAAAACCAACAATGCCTTTGCCCCTCGCGGTCGCGCGTACAAAGCCGACACCTCGCCCTTTTCCTCAGTCGCAATAAATTTCAACTCTCTGGATTTAACAGCCATTTATGCCTCCTCTTTTACCCAGGTAATATGAGAAGCGCGCGGCGCAGCGCAAAGCGGACCGCCGCGATCATCCGTCAACTTTAGCTCCACAACAATTGGATCACCCGATTCAAGTGCCCGATTAACCTGCGCCCAATCGAGATGCCCAAGGCGAATTTTGAGCCGCCGAAACATCTCAAACTCACCCGAACCTCTCACCACACCCCAGGATAAATAAAAAAAGCGATCCGCGGGCCTGCCCTGTGCATAAGGACCCAGAAAATTGGGCGAACCATCGGGTTTCTCACCAACCCTGAACTCGGGATAAAACACGACCTCGCGGCGATCTGCAGGGACCTGACCAATAACCTCTTTCCCATGCTGCATGCCGAGATAAACAGGTTCTTTAACCTCGGGATCGTGACCGTACGGATCTTCAAAACGCGTACCGGGCAATTCGGTACAAATCACTTTTAGTTTCAGTTGTTCGTCTGTCATGCACCACCTCTCTTCAAAACTTGCATCAATAGATAGAACTGCGTATAGTGTGTATCTAAACAATTCGGAGTAGGCTCAACGCAATCATCCAAAGGAGACGCATGCAACCCAACATCATCTTGATCAACTGTGACGACCTCGGCTATGGCGACCTCGGCAGTTACGGCTCAAAAATCAACAAAACGCCAGCACTCGACAAAATGGCTGCAGAAGGCATAAAATTCACCGACTTCTACATGGCATCTCCCGTGTGTTCACCCTCTCGAGGGGCCATGCTCACGGGCTGTTATCCCCCGCGCATTGGCTTTGGCTCTTTTGACGGGCGCTGGGTCCTCTTCCCCGGCCAGGGCGTGGGCTTGAACCCCAGCGAAATCACCATCGCCAAACTCCTCAAAAATAAAGGTTACGCCACCAAAATAGTCGGCAAATGGCACTGCGGAGACCAGCGAGAATTTCTGCCCACCCGTCACGGATTCGACAGCTACTACGGCATTCCCTATAGCAACGACATGGGCATACAAAAAGAAGACGACAAAAATCCACCTCTGCCCTTATTGCGCGACGAGGAAGTCATCCAGGCACAACCCGACCAGCGCGGCATCACCGAACGCTACGTCGAAGAATGCGTCCGCTTCATGCGCGACAACAAAGACCAGCCCTTCTTCCTCTACCTCGCCCACATGCACGTCCACCTGCCCCACTATCCCCCCGAAGCCTTTGTCCGCGAATCCGAAAACGGCGTATATGGCGCGGCAGTCGCCTGCATCGACTGGGCAGCCGCCGTCATTTTCGACGAACTCAAAACCCTGGGACTCGACGACAACACCCTCGTCATCTTCACCAGCGACAATGGATCTCGCGCCCGCGACGAAGGCGGCAGCAACAGCCCTTTGCGCGCCACCAAAGGCACCACCTGGGAAGGCGGTCAGCGCGTACCGTGCCTTATGCGATGGCCCGGCAAAATTCCCGCGGGCGAAGTGTGCGGCGAACTGACGCTATCCATGGACTTTTACCCCACACTTGCAACCCTCGGCGGTGCAGAAGTGCCCACCGACCGCATCATCGACGGCAAAGACATCCGCGCATTCATGTTCGCAGAAGAAGGCGCAACATCGCAACACGAATCCTTCTTTTACTACAAACGCAACAGCATCGAAGCCGTGCGGAGCGGCAAATGGAAACTCCACGTCCGCAAAGACGATCAGGAAATCCAGGAACTCTACGACCTCGAAGCCGACATCGGTGAAACCAATGACATCAGTGATCAACACCCCGATATTGTGCGGGATCTCAAGGATCAAATTGACGCCTGTCGCAAAGACCTCGGAGACGATGCCGCGGGCATAACAGGCGAAAACATCCGTCCTGTCGGGCGCGTTGAAAATCCCGACACCCTCACCCATCTCGACCGCGATCATCCCTATATGATTGCTATTTACGATCTAAAAGAACGAGGGTAATATGGCCCTCACACCCGAACAAATCGCCGAGTTCAAAGCACTGGGATATATCCTCGTACCCAATCTAATCGATCCTTCGGTATTGGACAATTGGCGCGCGCAAATTCGCGCCAAATTCGGCGATCTATCTGACCCCGCTCAACAAAGCGCCGCAGGACCGCCCCAACAAAACCGCAAAGACATCTCCATATTGAGAGGCTTTCGCTTTGCGCCAGAAGAAACACAACTCGTCAACCAGCCCAAAGTCAAAACCATTGTCGATCACATGGGTGGCGGACAATTTTGCGGAGAAGACGGCAACCTGCGCCTGCTCTTGCCCGAACCCAAAAGCGAATGGTGCTTGCCAGAGCGCGGGCACATTGACGGTTATCTGGGCAAGCGGCGGGGGGCCTCTTTTCTCCTCGGATTGGCGACCTATATCTACGACGTAGAACCGCGCGGCGGCGGCACCGTCTTCTGGCCGCGCAGCCATATCAAATCATGGAAATTTCTTCGCAAATATCCCGATCACCTCGACCACAGCTTTAAGGACCACCCCGAATATCTCGATATGATCAAAGATATTCAACCCGTTGAACTACATGCAAAAGCGAGCGACGTCATCTTCTGGCACTGCAACATCCTGCACGAAACCTCTCAAAACACCAGCAATAACATCCGCCATGGCCTTTTCGCCCGCCTACCGCACAAAGACCAGGAGACATTCCGAGACGAAATACCCGATGACCTCTGGAAACGCTGGCGGATTTAATAAAAAGGAGATTTAACATGTCAAAAATCACCATCTATCACAACCCCAACTGAAGCAAATCCAACGGCGCAATGGATATATTGCGCGCTGACAACGTCGAGTTCGACGTCATTGAATACTTGAAAACACCGCTGAGCGAACAGGACTTGAGAAAATTTCTCGCGCTCCTGCCCGGTGAACCCAAAGACCTGATTCACCCCAGTTCATTCGAAAAACTGGGGCGCGACATAGATGACTACAATACCCCCGATGCACTCGTCGGCTTACTCATAGAACATCCCGAAGTCATGAATCGCCCCGTGTGTATTCTCGGAGATCGCGCAGTCATTGCCCGCCCCTCAGAAGCCGTGCATGAACTCCTCACTTAAAAAAATAGCCGCCGAGACCTGAACCTCGGCGGCTGTGCAAATTTGCGAAATGGTTTACAACTACACAATGCCAAAGTAGCGGCAACCACATGGTCATGCGGTACATATCTTTCACATAACCGCCCATTCATCGCTCAAAATGTACCCTTTTACCTTTCATCTATGCCCATCTGCGACCATCTGCGGATTTAAATTCAGGTTGTAAACAAGTGTGCAATACAGCATATTTAAAGCACAATGCGGTATTTAGATGTCTTTCAACGCAAAATATCGCTCAATTTTTGGAAGATTACCATTTGTTGGCCTGCCATTTGCTTTGTGTCTGACTGTTGCGTGTATCTCCACGCACTCACCACATCAGACGCGAGGCATCTCACATGGCAGATATTGACACCATATCCAAATACCTGATTCAACACTATCCCGACCACTTCGCCTGCTTCGCCCTCGCGCGAGACGACGCCGAGGTCATTGAAGTCATCGAAACAGAGCAACCCACGGTCAAAGCACGCCGCAGCGACAGCTTCATTCGCGTGCGAATC
>JAGWBW010000040.1:0-4115 GCA_021295695.1 Candidatus Latescibacterota bacterium | reverse complement strand
ACGGTCTGCCGATCTTTTCCAATGTCATTTACCTGCGTCCCAATGCAGGACAGAACGATCCGGGATATTACATCCAGGAGTTCCCTGTCTACGAAATCGTGATTCGGTATCGTGTAATCAGACTGATTGAGATAGAAGGCCAACACATTCTGGATACGAGGTATTCAGGACTGATTCCTTTCACGCCATTGATGAAGCCACCTGAAGGGATGGCCCCAGAAGCGTGGTTACGTCATTGTATTCACACGGCTCGGACGCGCCCCATCGCTCAGTCACCCAAAGCCGATTACCTGGCTGGGATGGTGGCCTTGAGCGAGTTGGTATATGAAGCTGAAACGATTTCTGATATTATTTTTAAGGAGGATATTATGGATCTCATCCGCGAATCATCGTTTGCACAATACTTTAAGCAAGAAGGCATTGAGGAAGGTATTGAGCAAGGCGAAAGAAGAAGCACGATCGAAGCTATTCTCGAAGTATTGGAGATTCGATTTGGCCTGAGCAAAGCGCATCCTCTATTCACCCGCATTGCCGCCATTGACGATTTGCAACACCTCAAGCAGTTGCACCGTGCGGCGATACAGGTGCCTGATCTTGAGGCATTTCAGCGTGTGTTAGATGCGTGACGCGATTTCCCAATACATAAGGCTTTTTCCCGAAGCAGTTATTCACTCACAGGGCGAATATTTCAGAGGAGACGCACACACAAACGACATAGAGTCATTCTGGTCAGGTATTAAGCGCGGGTATATGGATTATATATCACAATATGAGAAGAAAGCACCTTCACCTATACGTCAATGAATTCGTGCTGAGGCAGAGTATTCGTGTGAGAGACACCGTTGATCAGATGAAATTGATCGTGCAGGGCGAGGAAAGTGATAACCCTGTGTGGCGTTGGGATGGCCCGACTTTTTAGCTACTAAGTGCTATTTTTCCATTTTAGCTTCGAGAGCTTGATAAAGACGCGATATATAATTCAGGTCAGGATTTTCTTCTCTAAAAAATAATGTATGGCTACCTCGATAATAAAACTGCTCATCAAATAGTGCCCCCCGGTATCTATCGGTAATCAACCTATCTCCCTTACGGTGAATTACCGCTTCGATTATTGTCCCGGTTGGTAATAGAATATCACCACAATGTTTGTTTTCTTCTCCCAGCGTAGAGAGAACTTCCATTTCATAATTATACGGCGTGTATCCCTCCGGTGCGGGCACGAAAGGAAATATATCTATCAGGGCATATCGGTCTTCGAGATAATAGAAATCCCCGACTATCTTTCTTCCTGCCCTATTTGTTTGGTCTAATAATTGAGCGCATAATACTGCGGAATCATCATATCTTACCATTGTTATCATTTTATATTTTGGAAGAAAAATGACATACATTCCCCGAAAATGTGAAACAAATACCTCGGCCCCTTCTTTGGGGCTTGGCAAGGTGGCCTCAATAACAAAAATCCGGACTCCCTGATATACAATAAAGAGCCCAAAACACCACAATACTATCTTTTTAAGAAAGACAAAATACCGTTTCATTGCTTACCTTGGTTCTTCTCCATCTACTTTTTGAAAATTCAGGCTACGATCTCTATGATTAGCGCGATTATGCTGAGTAAGACTAAAACTGGCCCTATTATTATCCGCCACTGTGCTTTTTCCATTTCTTTTTTGTCATCCAATCTGGCCTTTTCTAAATCGGGTTCATCAAGGTTCCAAAACTTTCTTTCAGCCCTCCTGCGTTCTATAAGATACCAAACTGCCAAGAGGCCAATAACTGTCGGAAATACCGAAACCCCCGATCCATCCCATCCTATTATTATTGCGATACCCGCTATAATGAGACTAATGAAAAAGAGCATGATCACTCCCATTCCTTGTTTTGCCCGTACGTCCTGAATACGCGCTTCGGTATCGGTATGTCCAGCCCTGGAGCAAGCGGACGGTTCACTTCTTCCTTCAGTTCGTCCACCGTCTCCTTGAGTTCTCTGAGTTCTTCTGGTGTCAATTTCCTGCTCATAATCCCTGCCTTTTCATTTCTACTTGACAAAGATTGCCTTAATTTGTGGTTTATTCTTCCCTTCCGGCAGTATTTCTTGGATTAATTCCACACATACGCAGTCCTTTCATATTATCCGCTGTGAATAACAGACAGTTGTAGGCTACGCCTATGCGTCTATGAACTGGCCTAAGATGCGTCCAGTCATGCTCAATTGAACTGCTGTCGCAGTTGTACTCCGCTCACTCGCCTTCATACACCGCTTCGTCTACTCTCTCACGCCCCCTCCATCGCTTTTCTCAGTTCGTCGCCACTATTTCGCCACCACGAATGCAAAATTGAGATATCCACCCCAATATTGAAATGCCGCACGCCCATATCGAGATATTCCTTTGCCTCATCGGGCGACATAATCTCTGCGCGGGGATGCACACCCATACTCAGCGCAGTCTTAAACACCTCACTCTTCGCATCTGCCACTGCGGGATCACCCCGCTGCCCCGCCTTGCCAACACTCATCGAATAATCCGAAGGGCCCCATTGCACCATATCCACGCCTGGAACCGATAGAATCGCCTCTATATTCTCCACCGCCTCCTTCTTTTCAATCATCAAAACAACAACCGTCTCCCGCATAGCCTTCACATAATCAGCCCCCCCGCCATATCCCATATACGTATTGCGCCGCGTGTACACACTGTACAGACCGCCATCTTCCGGCGTATCTGGAAGCGTAACGCGCACACATTCCTTCGCATCTTCTTCTGTGCGACAATCCGTAAACAAAATACTTCCAAAACCAGACCCGATCGCCCGTTGCGACAAATAGTGCTGATGGCTGCGATCAATTTTGAACATCATACCCATATTGTACAACTCGGCTGCACGGCACATATTGTCGAGATCGTAGAGATCAAACGTACCGTATTCACCAACGTACTCGACATAATCGTAAAGTCCCGTATGCCCAATCGCCTCGACAATCGCCGGCCAACTCGAATGAATGCGCGTGCCAATAGTGGGTTCGCCCGCATCCAACTTTTCTCTAATTCTATTGGGTTTCAAAATAAACTCCTTTGTGAGTGGTTAATTTTTGGTTATCACCCAAACAACGACTGAAAAACGCTCTTTGTCCTGTCCAACACATCTTCGGATAACACTTCTCCATCTGAAATTTTCACATTATCTGCAAGATGATCCGCGTTGGTCGATCCCACGATAGCAGTACACACATCTTTGTGAGACAGCGTAAAACGCAACGCAAATTCAATCAGCGGCATATCGCCCGCCAAGTCTCGCAACGGCATCTGCTGTGCCCGATCCCACGGATCGCCCATATAAGAACCCTCTGGACGTTCGGACCTGAGATATACCCCATTGGCAATCGGACGTTTAATAATTGTCCCCATACCTCGATCACACAAAGTCGGCATCAAATTTTCAGCAGACTCCTGAAACAACACATTGTACGTAAACTCCTGCGTATCCAACTCCCACCTCTTCGCAGCCTCCGCCGCAGCCGATCCATCAGCCGATACACCGACAAACTTCGTCCATCCCCTATCCTTTGCTTCCAACAACGCATCAAACGCCGCGTTCCAATCATCCGCCCCTCCCGGCAACCCGTGAAACTGCACAATATCGATCACATCCATCTTCAGCTTTGATCGACTCGTATCAATCGTCCTCAAAATAGCGAATAATCCTTCACAATCTCGCGCTTGCCGCCATTGATCACCTGATAATCGCCGCACTTTGTCGCCAGAACAAACTCATCCTGCCGATGGGCGATAAACTTCCCGATCCGCTCTTCGCTATCGCCATACATCGCAGCCGTATCGATAAATGTGATACCCAAATTGAGCACCGTGTTCAGCACCGATTCGACCTGCGACTCTGGCAGCGATAGATTTCCAATCTGCGCCGCGCCAAAACCGATCTCCGAAACCTGCAACCCCGTCTTTCCCAGCGTCCGAAATTTCATCTCAATACTCTCACTTTCCCTTCACATATTCCGATATTTGCACAAGCCACCAAAATGTCGTATATAATACAACCAAAATTCACTAAAACCACCAAAAAATCTCAACGGACATAAACTCGCTTGAGGAGAA
>JAGWBW010000238.1 GCA_021295695.1 Candidatus Latescibacterota bacterium | reverse complement strand
ATATCCCGATTTGAGCTATCGGGTCAAGGAGGTGAATGGGCGGTGGAAACCCGGTGATCCGTTTCTGGTGGCGATACGCACGATTGCGTTGTCGCCTTTTTCCGAGGATGTGGGTCAATATCTCTATTTTGGCGGTTTTGACTCTAATTTTCTGGATGCACACGATACTGCCTGGATTTACCGCGCGCATTTGGATACGGTTTTGGAGCGTTAGATGCCGCTGCTTACGGGTAAGGTCAGCGATTTTTTGAAGATCGGTGTTGCGGCTGCTGGTCGCGGCGATTTGGAGACGGTGCAATCGGTGCTGGCGGAGAGGCCAGACTGGTTGTTGCGCGTTGGGTCGCACGGGCGGACGATGCTCTGGGAAGCGGCGTATCGGGGGCGGTTGGCGATGGTCGAATGGTTGCTTGACCGGGGTGCAGATGTGCATGCGTGGGGCTGTCATTTTACGCCGTTGCTGGTGGATATTTCGCCTTATTGTGCGGCGCGGTTTAAGAATCACGATGCGGTCGCCGATGTGTTGTGGGCGCAGGGTGCTACTGCTGATGTCTATACGTTTGCGTATCTGGGAGATGGGGATGCGGTTGCCGCGTGTTTGCGCCGCAATCCGGGTCTTGTCACTGCGGAGAGGGTGCAGTACGATACGGATGTTCGCGCTACGGTGTTGCACTACGCGGTTGGTGCTGGTTATCTGGATATTGTTTGTTCGTTGCTTGAGCGGGGTGCAGATCCGCGTCCCTATAGCAACTGGCTGGTGCGGTCCTGTATCTGGCGCGATCGGGCGGATATTTTGAAGGTTTTGCTCGACGCAGGTCTCGATCCGACGATGGCTGAACTTCCCCGTTCGGGTCTTACCAATCTCGATATTATTGCTTTGCTTTCGAGCCGCGGGGTGGATTGTGATCCGAATCGCGCAGAGGATGGGTGGCCGCCGATTGTTTTTCAGGCTCGCGGTGACCGCGGCGGGAGTGTTGATCGCGTCCGGGATTTGATCGCGCGTGGTGCAGATGTGAATGCGCTGAATTACAAGGGCCAGACCGCGTTGCACTGCGCGGCGCGGGCGGGTTTTGTGGATATCGTTTCCCTGCTTCTCGATCACGGTGCGGAAGTCGATTTGCGAGACGACAAAGGACATACACCGCTTATGACTGCGTTGCGTTCGACGATTAAGAATAAGGATAAGCTCCACGAGGTCGTTCACATGCTCACAGAAGCGGGCGCATCTCAATAGACCTTCTACTAACGTTGGCCGTAGCCTGGTAAGCGTTAGAAAATTGAGTTGTCATACTTGATAAAAAGGAGGAAGCAACAATTCTAAAATATGTCTATTGGGTTTCTGATTTCTGGTATCTGGGATATCTTGTAGATTATTCAGATTATTGGACACAGGGCGAAACTCTGGAAGAACTGGAAGATAATCTGGCTGATATTTATAGTGAACTTGGTAATCTCGAGTTATTTTCAAGTGATAGTACCCATAATGATTTTCCGCTTGATGATGTTCCCGAAAATCATCAAACTGCTCAACTGCTGATTATCGAAAAGTAAATTCCGTAACGGGCTTATTCTATGTGGGATAAGCCCGTTTTTGTAACATCTTTCTTTTTTTTTAAGGAAGGCGAACGAACATGAAAGCAAGAATCGTTGGAAAGCAACAATCAGATGTGGTGCCTGCACCAGTGCCGGAGCCGAAGGAGGATTGGGCGGTGGTGAAGGTGCATGCTTCGGCGATGTGTACCGAGTACAAGACGTGGATGGCTGGGGGGCGGCGCGATGTGATCGGACACGAGGGGGCTGGCGAGGTGGTGGCGGTGGCGCAGCCGGGGCGGGTAAAGGTAGGCGACCGGGTTACGGTGATGCCGCAGTATCCGTGTGGGAATTGCGCTTTGTGCCGATCTGGTGATTATATCTATTGTGAGGATACGTACGATTTTGCCGAGTTCACGGGCAGCCGCGAGGGCAGTGGTACGTTTGCCCATTATGTGGTCAAGCCTTCGTGGCTTTTGTTGCCTATTCCGGAGCAAGTTACGTACGAGCAGGCGACGATGGCGATTGACGGTATCGGCGCTTCATTTGGCGGTATGCAGGCCATTGGCGTAGGTGCTTTTGATACGGTGCTGATTACGGGTCTGGGTCCGGTGGGGCTTGGTGGGATTATTAATGCCCGGTTCCGCGGGGCGCGGGTGCTGGCGGTGGAGCCTGCGCCGTGGCGCGCTGCTCTCGGTCTCGAGTTGGGCGCAGAGGTGGTGCTGCATCCGACGGATGATCCGCTTGCGCGTATTCGAGATTTGACAGATGGTCGCGGGGTTGATTGCGCGGTGGATTGTTCTGGTTCAGTGGCGGGCGAGCGGCTGTGTATTGATGCGGTGCGGCGGCGCGGACGGGTGGCGTTTGTCGGCGAGTGTTCCCAGGATTTGCCGATCAGGGTGAGTCCGGATTTGATTCGCAAAGGGTTGCTGGTGTCGGGAAACTGGCTGTACAATATGCAGGACTACGAGGGCGTGATGCAGGTGATCGCGGAGTCGCCTCTGATCGATAAACTGATCAGTCACGTTATGCCTATGAGCCAAATTCAGGAGGCTTTTGGTCTTCTGGCTGCTGGCGAGGCTGCAAAGATCGTGCTTCATCCCTGGGCGTAGTGTGTTTCTTTTAGTACGCTTTCAAGCCATGCTCTGGCGCGCTTGCGATACGCACTTTCTCTGTGCATCCACAGATCAGTGTGCGGGTGGACGATATTGCCTTCGGGGATGTTGAATATTTGATCGGTTGGCACGTTCAGGAATGTGAATCGCGCTAATTCGAGGTATGCTTTGAGGAATTGATCTCTTACCCTGCTGGCGTTCAGACCGCAGATGAGTACGGGCCTGCCTTCTATCCGTGCGAGGCGGGTGAGAGCGGATGCGCGATCACTTTCTGGGTAATCCCAGTTCCGTTCGCCGTCGAAGTGGTCGTGGGTGAAGATGCCTTTCCAATAGGCTGCAATTTCATCGTCTGCAAGGCCGATGTAGCTGGTGCCAATAGCTCCGCGCGAGAACCCGCAGATGAATATGTTGTGCGGGTCGCCTCCAAATTTTTCACAGATCCGGGGAAGATTAGTTTTGCAGTAGTTCACGGTTGCCTGTTTATCGCCCCACCAGGTGACGGCGTTTTCTTTTGTTCCCTTTTCTATATATGGCATGGTTATCCAGATAAATCCTCGCCCGCCACTTATCCCATATCCCAGGTTCGCGTCTTCCACTTTCCCAGTTGATTTGCAAGGTTCCCATTTGTTGCCAGTGTATTCGACGATGACGGGGTGTTTGCGCCCGGGTTGCCAGTCTATGGGAAGGTATAGCGCGTGGTGTACGTCGGTTCCTCGGTACTCCGGTGCGATTTGACGCACACGCTTGCCCGGACCAGGTGCTTCATCCGTCATGGCTGGTGTAACGAGGTCTGATGGCATGGTCCCTCTGTTTGCGGGATCTGTTCAGGATTCCAATTCGTCGAGCCAGCGCGCTACAACTCGACTGCCTTTTTGTATTTCAGAGATGGCTTCGTGGTCGGGTTGTTCTTTTTCGTCGATCAGACCTTTTCGTCGGAAGCGATTTCGGAGATAACCGCCGCAAAGATGCGCGCCTATTGCGCCGGGGTTTTTTAGAAGGCCGTAGAGGGCGTCGGCATACCATTCCCCATCCACGAGATGATATTCCC
>JAGWBW010000039.1:83838-84692 GCA_021295695.1 Candidatus Latescibacterota bacterium | reverse complement strand
AAGTGGGCGACAGGAACAGCGGCTCCATCGGCACATTCCGCACAGAACGCCTTTTGACAGTATCCCAATCAAGCCTGGATATGAGCGATCTGCTACTCGCCAAAATGATTGAACTGGTCAAGCCCTTTCCCGAAAAGCGAATGGATTTGCGCATTGCGCCCAATCCTCTCCGCGCATATCGCGCCGGGCAATCTGCCTATGTCTATCTGGAAATCTACAACCTGAAAAAAGACGAATTTGGGCGCACCCAATACGAAATATCCTACACCATCAGCGTTCCCGATAATGACGAAGTAAATCCCGCGATGTTCGGCGCCGTAGCCCTCAAAAAGGTGCGCGGATTGCTAATTGTGCCAACCGCCGAAGAATTGGCGCAAATAGAAATAGATGATCGCTCCAGCAGTGACATTCTCGCCACAGGCGACGCGCTCGACGGTGTAGATGTCGAAACTGCCGAAGGTGAAATGCAAGATCAGGAAGACCTGGTGGGCGATGCCATGACCGGCGGTGAAGAAGATCTCCAAGCCAAAACCGTGGATTTTGAAGTGCAATACATGCCAGCCGAACGCAACCTGATGGCCGAATCAGTTGAAGAACTGCGCCGAGCCGGGCAGCAAAGCCGCACATCGATCAGTTCGGTATATGCAGGCGACAAAACCGACGACTTCACCTTCCTGGAAATTGACCTGTCTAAAATGCCGCGCGGCGTGTACAAACTCGAAGTCGCAGTAACGGATTTGCAGATCAAAAAACTCGTCAAACGCAGAGCCATATTCCGCGTACGCAACTAAACACATGGATAACAACACGCTGGAGATAGCGGAACAGAATTTATCGGCTGTTTCGTGTGACAA
>JAGWBW010000039.1:78813-83826 GCA_021295695.1 Candidatus Latescibacterota bacterium | reverse complement strand
ATCGTTCTGGATCTGTCAAATTTGGGTTTTGTCGATCCCTATGGAATGGGAATATTGTGTCTGATTGGCCGACATCTGAGTGCCAAATACTGGGATATAACATGCCGACTGCCCGAAAATTCAGACGTCGAGCGTTATTTGACCCGCATGAAAGTATTTGACGCGCTCAAGTCTTATGTAACAGTGGCACGAGCACCGCAAACGGGACAGCCGCGAACCCGCAACGAAAGCCTGCTGGAAATTACGACTATTGAGCAAAGAAGCGATATCGAGCAAGTTCTAAGTGTAATTGAATCGCGAGTTGGTGCCATCTTGAGCGAAGAACTGCACTATACCGTGCGGGAAATTACGGGATTCAAAAATGTCGTAGCCGAATTGTGTCACAATATTCTGGACCACAGCGGGGATAAAGGGTTTGTGGTCGCGCAGCGCTATACCAATCACAGATTGAACAGGAAATTTGCGATCATCGGCGTATGCGACCTGGGCATTGGCATTCGCGAAAGCTTGTCAACAGGACACGATGCAGCGCACTGGTCGCACAGTCAGGCAATAAAAATGGCAACTCAAAAGACCGTCTCGCGGGGCGATACGCGGGGGCTGGGTCTATACATTGTGAAACAAATATGCCAGGAAAACAGCGGGCGTTTACACATTCGCTCAGGAGATGAAAGAGTGTACATTCGGGGAGACGAAATGTGGGTATATCCATCTGCGCTATTCCCCGGCACACAGGTAAGCATCGCGCTATATGAGAAGACTCGATGAATCGGTATCTTTTCAAAGGAGGGAAATCGTGAACCGCATACTGTTTATAGCACTACTGGTCAATTTAATGCTGGTGCCAGTATATGCCCAGCAATCGACATCGGAGTGGGGTCCCGAAGATGAACGGGGTGCCGCAAACCGGTTGACACCTGCCAAAGTGATGGAAGCGAACAAATTGATCAAAACCGGCAAAGTCTATCAATTGGGAAAAGTATATGAACACGGAATACCACTATTTGGTTCAAGGCATTACAGTTTGACAATCGTAGGCGGGCCAAGCGGCGGACCGCTCGGTGATAACCAACTCGTGTGGCACGATGAGATGTTCAGCGGTGAAATCGGTCAAATCGGTACACAATTCGATGGATTGGGGCATATTGGCACGCGGGTAGGAAATGAGGATGTGTATTACAATGGCTTCAAAGGCGCAGACTTTAGCAAACCTTATGGCCTGGAAAAATTGGGCGTGGAAAAGGTGGGGGCATTCTTCACGCGCGGCGTACTGATAGACGTGGCGGGATACAAAGGTGTCGAGCGATTGGAGGTCGGATACGTAATCACAGTGGCCGATACCGAGGGAGCGCTAAAAAAACAAAATGTATCTGTGGGAGAAGGCGATGTAGTAATCTTCCGCACCGGACACGGCACCCTGTGGATGAAAGACAACGAAACATTCAATAAAGGCCAGCCGGGTATTGGAATGGCCGTGGGCCAATGGCTGGTAGATCAAAAAATTGCGATGGTCGCAGGCGATACCTGGGGCCTGGAAGTCGTACCTGGCGAGGATGAGTCGCTGGCTTTTCCCGTACATCAGTTGCTCATCGTCCAGCATGGAATTTACATCCTGGAAAATCTGGACCTGGAAGAACTGGCAAAAGATCAGGCGTATGAATTTGCATTTATATTTTCGCCATTGCGCCTGAAAGGCGGAACAGGTTCCCCGGGAAATCCAATCGCCGTAAAATAATGCCGCACCTTCCAATCCCCAGTCCTCCGTAAAATCGGTTGGGCTGGGGATTTTCAATAGGACAAATCATGACAGAATCAAAAAAACTGGAATTTCCAGAACTGGCGGCGGCATTGCGCTCGCGGAAGGTCGGCGATTTTTTAAAATTCTTCGGACCAGGCGCGATTATCGCATCTGTAACGATCGGCAGCGGGGAAACCGTGTGGGCATCGCGCAGCGGGGCGATCTTTGGCTACGCGATGTTCTGGGCATTCAGCCTGTTTTGCATCACAAAAGTCGTTCAAGTGTATGCAGCGGCGCGATATATGACACTAACTGGCGAGCACCCAATGGAACGCTGGGCACAATTACCCGGTCCAAGAGGATTATTCCCAGCAGTTATCGGCGTGGTAATGGTCGTGAGTTTTCCGTTTTATCTGTCCAGCCTGCCCATTATGCTCGGCACGATCTCATCGTGGATATTATTTGACGACCCGGCGCGATATCCGCATTTGATCGCCCTGATATTCATCGCATTTTTAATTCTGCTAACCCTGAAACAGAGTTATGGCTTGCTGGAAAAGGCACAGACCTCACTCGTGGGATTGATGTTGCTGGTCATGTTAATTGCGACAGTGGCAGCAAATCCCGATTGGGTTGCCGCGCTAATGGGTGCAGTAATTCCCACATTTCCGGTATATCCAGAATGGGTATCGCGCAACCCGATGTTTGCAGACCGCACGCTAATTGTCGAAATGGTCGCGTATATGGGCGTAATCGGCGGCGGCGTGCAGGACTATGTGGGATATGTGGGCATGTTGCGCGAAAAGGCGTGGGGATTGATTGGTCGTCGCGGCAATGGAGAAGAAGCGATCTCGGAATCCCAGGAAAATATCGCATTGGGCAAAGCGTGGTTAAAAGCACCATTGATCGATACACTCGTATCATTTGCCAGCGTGTTATTATTCACAGCGGCCTTTTTGATCCTGGGTGCAGCCCTCTTGCATCCGCGAGAAATCGTACCATCCGGTATGGACCTCTACAACCACCAGGTCGTATTTTTAACCGCATTGCACGAAAGCGCGGGCGTCAAAACATTTCTCTCGGGACTGTACAAGCTCGGCGTATTTTTCGCAATTTTTGGCACCGTGTACGGCGCGTATGAATTATACGTCCGCACCGCGCATGAAAGCATTCGCGCAATAACCCCCAAATGGCGCGACCTATCATTGAAGGACGTGCGGAAATGGACGCTGGGCTACACCGCGATTGCGGGGAGCGCACTGGTGCTATATGCCTGGTGGACAGCCACGCAGGACCCGAATGGCATAGGCTGGAACCCAATTTCGATTATGACAATCCCACTGCACATCACCGGGGTACTCCTCGCTGGCCCCTGGTGCTTTGCGATAATCTATATCGACCGCAAATTCGTCCCACCTCCATTGCAAATGGGCTGGTTTCTCGTCGCGCTCAATATAATATCGGGCCTCGCCTTTACCTATTTTGGAGGCCTGGCCGTGTATGAAGATATATTGGGATTAATGAGATAACAATGTACACCACAAACAGCGTAATCGACAAAAACGCCAAACCTTATGGCGCAGATAAAACCCGGGATCTGGTCGCGCAATTTCACCGAGATGGGTATTTGTTTTTAAAAGGCGTATTAAACGAGAAAGAAGTACTGACATTGCGGAAGACAATGGAGCAAAAATATCAGGACCCAAAAATGCACGAACCCGAAGGAGACCATATTCGGGGCATCAGTATGATGCGGATGTTTGAGTATGACATCAACTTCCGGGACCTGATTGCGCGGGAACCTTTTGTGAGCCTATCAGAAGCGATCCTGGGTGATGATTGCCACATGATGTCGCAAAATGCCCTGCGTTACGAACCCGGTCAGGGCGGTGGATGGCATCTGGATGACCGCATACTCTTTCCATTGCCAGACAATGTATCCCGGCACAATAAAAAAATCCCATTGCCGTGCTTCGTATTAAACGTATTATTCCCGCTAAGCCGAGCTGACGCCATCGAATACGGCGTCACAGAAGTGGTGCCCGGCAGCCATTACGCGGGCAGGCGACCGGACAAAACGGAAGCCCCCGAGTTTGATGGCCAGGGGCCAGTATCCATGATTGCCGACCCGGGTGATCTGTGCATGTTCCACAATCAAGTGTGGCATCGAGGATCGCAAAACAAATCCGATCAAGTCCGCTATGTAGGCTCCGTCGTGTACAGCCAGCGCATCATCGCACAGCGGTTATACCCATTCATCGACTACCGCATGCCCAAATACGTCTGGACAGGAACCAACGCACGCATGCAGCGGTTATTGGGTCGGCATGAGAAGGGTGCTTATGGGTAATTCAGACCAACAATTACAGGATTATTTATTCGACCTGCACGGCTATCTGCACCTGGAAAACGCGGTATCCCAGGAGGATGTGCGCGAAATGAACCAATGGGTGGATGCTCATTGGGAATACGTGCATGGCAAAAAGCGTCGGGGTGCGAGTGAAGATTCGGGTGCGTGGATCGGCCATGTGGAGACACATACATACGGCGAAAAAGACGGATTGAACTTTCAGAACATCATCGAAGCCGGATCGGTATTCGAGCGATTAATCGATCATCCCTCCTGGATTGATCTCGCCAGGCGATATATCAACGCCGAAGTAAACGGCATCTCAATCCACGAAAACTTTTTAACCGTACGTGGACCCGGTGGCTTTATCCATATCCACTGTGGCGGCCACGCGCCCCTGTGTTATCTCACCTTTCGGCAACACAACACAGGCGCGTGGATGGTGGGTCAGATCAACGTACTGGTCGCCTTAACGGATATAGAACCCGGAGACGGACCAACGGTCCTGATACCCGGCAGCCATAAAAGCACAGAAGTGCATCCCAGATTGCTGAGCTATGGGAAAGAACCCGCTGGAACTGCCGCAGGCATGAAAGAAATGTACATGAAAGCGGGCGACGCGCTATTTTTTACAGACGCAATCTCACATGGATCAGCCGAGCGCACGAACAAAGGCTATCGCCGCACCGTAGTCTATCGGTATTCCCCGCGATTCATCCGCACGCGTTTTCACTATGTCCCCTCAAAAGAACTATTGGAGCGATTGACTCCCGAACAGAGAAAAATTATTCAGCCAATACCACCGCGACTACCGCCATAGAGTACACACACCGGCAGCCGTTAGACCTAAGAGACTGTTTTAAAACTCATTTTGCCCCTTCTCAGCGATGCGCTATTGCCCTGTCATTCTGAGCGGAGCGCAGCG
>JAGWBW010000039.1:62799-78783 GCA_021295695.1 Candidatus Latescibacterota bacterium | reverse complement strand
CGACTACCGCCATAAAATATACGCACATCAATAGCAACCAGATTTACGTCGTCGAAATGCCCGCTCTAAGCGGGCATTTTTTTTGTTTTCAGACTGTATTTTTCTTGTTTTTTAATATAATTTAACACATGTTTTAGATTGATTAATGATTGGCTCTCTGTTTCATCAATAGGCATTCCAACCTGAGGGAGGTTTAAAATGGATCAGGAACTCATGAGCAACGAAGAGAATTACTGTTTTGATATAGCTGGCTACCTCCATGTGCCGGGCGTATTGAACCGGGGCGAAGTCGAACAACTGAACCAGACCATTGACAACGCCGACCTACTATCGGGCATGCTGGGATGGGAAGACGAATTAAAAGAACCGTTCCGGAATCTACTCGTACATCCGCACCTGGTGTGGTATCTCAATCAGATTGTAGGAATCGGCTTCCGCCTGGATCGGGAACCCGAGATCTTGTGCGACGAGACCTGCGACACCACTGCACCGCTAATAGGCGGCAACGAACCGAGGATGCCGGGCATTGCGTATTACCACCAGAACGATCGGCGCTATTGCGAAGGCGTGCGCGTAATCTGGGCACTGGAAGATGTGAACGAAGGAGATGGCGGCTTCGTACTCCTGCCCTGCTCGCACAAAAGCAATGTGGCATCGCCAGAAGATGTGACCACGGGCGAAGACGATATGGGATTGACACACCAGCCCGTTCTAAAAGCAGGAGATTTACTGATAGTGGCACTATCCGCATTGCAGGGAATGCGCCCGTGGCAGGGAGACGGACAGCAGCGACTGCTATCTTATGAATACGTGGGCAGGGGCGTGATCCGGTCTGCCGGAACAGGTCCAATGACCCGGGAAGAGCCGCACCCGGAATGGCACGACGCTTTGAGTGAAGAACAGCGCGCATCGCTTTACAAGCCGGGTTACAAATCCACGACACCTCCCCCGACAATAGTAACAGATGGAAAGACGGTGAAGATGGACGAATCGCGTGAGGTATTTCATCCCTCAATTTACAAACTGGACCCGAATTCGGGAATTGATTACAAAGAATTCTATTTCTGGGACTTGAACGGATATCTGGTACTGCGCGGCGTAATGGACGAAGAATGGCTGGCGAAGGCCAACGAGACCATCGACAAATTTGAAGACCGTATTGTGGTCGGCGAAGAACTCGCACGGGGATCGAAAAGCCTGGCTGGCACAGGACGACCTCTCCTGTCGGGATTGCTCGAACTGCCAGAACCATATTGCGAACCATTCCGGCAGATGATTGCGCATCCGGTTGTCGAGCATCGCTTGAACTGGATGGGCGCCAGCGGAGGCCGGTGCGGAGGCGCCACGGCATTTTGCTCTGTCCTGGGCGGCAGCGGACACTCGCTGCACAGCAACAACGAACCGCTCTATCCGCCGATGGGCTATGTGTTTCAAAACGGGCGCAGTTACGACCAGGCAGTAACCGTAGCCTGGCAACTTCGAGACGTAGAACCCGGCCTGGGAGGGTTCGCCTGTGTACCGGGCAGCCACAAAGCGTTTTATCCCATGCCGCCGGGCATCCGCACCTGCGACGACGATATGGGGCTTGTGGCGCAACCGGCGATGAAGGCGGGCGATGTGCTCTTTTTTGGGGATGGGGCGACAACCCACGGTGCTCTCGCCTGGAAGAACCCGATCCCGAGACGGGGGATCCTGATCAAATACACATCCCGGAACTTCCACCGCAGCGGAGGCGAAATGGTACATCCAGAAAGCCGATGGGGCGATCTGGCAGCGGGCATGAGCGATGCACAACTCGCTGTAATGAGAGGACCGGACCGGGATGTGGGCACAAGTAATGTACCCCGCTTACAGGTGGAAAACGGACAGGTAGCAGTATCCTACGAGCGGGGAAGCGCGCTTTACAGCAAAGAGGCACCCACGGGACCGCTGGCAAAATAAACACACAGGCGATTGAGTATGTCGAAAATAGGCTGGCATATCGGGTGCATTGCACTCGCCCTGAATTTTGGGATATTCTGGACGCCAATTTGGGCGGATCCTACTGCTGCGGACTCTCTCTATCTGCTGGGTGATCAGGCACTCAAAGCAGGGGAAATAGACCGCGCAAAAATTTTGTTTGAGCAGTCTTTGAAAAAAAATAAAAAACATGCCCCAACCCACTGTGGATTGGGGCATGTGTATCTCGTCCAGGAACAGCCTGACAGAGCCAGAAAAGCCTTTCGAAATGCGGAAAAATACCAGCGAAAAATGCCCGAAGCCTACTTTGGCATGGGCCTGGCCTATGCCCGTGAAAAAGGCCAGTGGGTGCGTGCCATTGATTATTTTTGCCGCGCCCTGGCTGAAAAACCCGATTATGTAGAAGCCCAATACCACATAGGCCTGACGCATCTAAATTTGATGAATCGCGACGCCATCAGAGCTTTCGAGCGGGTGGTCGAAATGGATCCAGACCATCCAGATGCGTATTACCGCCTGGGATTTATGTATGAATACGATTTATTAAAAAAAGACGACGCCATTGAATTTTACGAAAAACAACTGGCCATCAATCCCGCACACAAAGACGCCATGTGGCGGCTGGGGCAACTCTACCGCACCCTATCCCGCACAGACCAGGCCGCGCGCACCCTATCGCAGCTCATGCAGACTCAAGGCACAAACCAGCGGCAATACATGCTGGAACTGGCCGAAGTCTATCTGGAACGAAAAGATTACAAAAAGGCCGAAACGCTTTTCGAAACCTATATAGCTGGCCTGAACGCCAGAGAGCGGATGCCTTATGAAGACATTTCCCTACTCGCCTCAGAAAGGGAAACAGAGGCATTTAAGCAGGCAAAGGACAGACAAATAATTCTGCAACAATTCTGGAAACGCCGAGACCCCACACCCATTACAGAAGTCAACGAACGACGGGTCGAACACTTCCGGCGGGTGGCTTATGCGCGGGAACATTTCGGGACAGCGGTTTTTCCCTGGGATCGGCGAGGCGAAGTCTATGTGCGCTACGGCACGCCATCACACAAAAGTGCGTCCAGGGATCGGCAGCGCGAATCCCATCCCGAAGACTGGGCCATCAAACAGCGGCTATTAGACCGCGTAGATTGGGCCGCCGAAATACTGCTATCGGATTACGCCGCCTCTGATGGCGACAGCCTGACCCATCGCGGAGCCGGAGCAGAACGAGCACAACGTCAACTGGACAGACAATTCCAGCGGTTGTACAGCCGATCATCCGAGCGCAATCAAAAAAGCGAACAGATCCGAAAACGAGCCGAATCGGCAATGGCCGTGGGAGGGCTGGGTGCGTTTCTGGGACGTCCCATCTTTCCGATCCAGGATCGCCGGGCATGGGAATACTGGATCTATCCCGGATTGGGAGAAGGCGTGGAAATCGCGTTTCGCCAGATGCCCGGTGCGCCCGATGGGGTTTTCGATTACGCCGTATTGCCTGCGGAGATGGCGACCAAAATGCGCCACCTGTGGGGGCCTCTCATCCCCGAACAAATTATAAGCCAGGCTCCCAGAGAAATCTATGTACCGGCATTTCTCGCCGAACCGCTATATTATGCGGCCTATCCCGCCACATTTCGAGGACTGGGCGACAGCACGCGCGTAGAGATCTACTATGGGTTTCCCGCTTCCGCATTGACGCGAGATGGCGGGGATGTTCGGATAAACCGGGGTGCTGTTCTATACAATGCAAAAGGCGATCCGGTATTCAAAACAGCAAAACGAATAGTACTGCGGGTAGATGGAAAAACCGGAATCATTCCCGATATAATCGCACTGGATGTAAAGCCGGGATCGTACTATCTCGCCGTGCAAGCCATCGAAGAGCGATCTGGACGCACGCAAGTCTATGGCATGCCCTTGCGGGTCCCGTCTTATCGGCACGGCAAACTCAGGCTGAGCGATATCGAAATGGCGGCTTCAATTGAACAGACCACCGGAGAAGGACATTTTGTCAAACAGAATTTGGAAGTCATTCCATTGGCCACGCGGCATTATACACAGCGGCATCTGGTCTATCTTTACTACGAAATTTACGGACTGAGCCAGGATGCGTTCGGACAGACAGACTACCAGGTCTCCTACCGATTGAAGCCGCGTTCCGGACAGTCGTTTGGTGCAAAAGTACTCAGTGGCCTGGGAAAACTGGTAGGCATAGACCAGAACGAAGAACAAATTGCGATTTCTTATGACCAGACGGGCGATGCCAGCAACGTGGTCAACTATCTGGCACTTGACCTATCTGGTTCCGAGCCGGGGGAATACGTCATCGAAGTAGCTGCAATAGATAGCAGAGACGGACAAAAAGTGACCAAAATTGCGAGCTTTAAAATCGAGTGAGGACACAATGAAAAAACGCGTTCGGTTTTTTGCAATACAACTGATACCCATATACCTCGTCCTGATCGCAGGCGGAGCAAAGGCAGAACAGCCCTTTATAACCCTGATGACCCGGTCGGATTCTCTGATACTGGCTGCCGATGTGCGGATTGAAATGAACGACGCGCGGCACGCAATAGATCTCTTGCAAGAGGCTGTGCGCCTGGACCCGGAATTGGCCGAAGGCTACGCTCGCCTGGGCACGGCATATCTGGAATCCCGCGAGCGAAAAAAGCAATGGAAAAAAGCCAGACAAGCATTTGAAAAGGCACTGACCTTAAATCCAGATCTCGCAGAAGCGCACGACGGACTGGGACAGGTCGCGCTCTACCAGAAGGAAGATACCCACGGAGCACGGGCGCATTTTGAAAAAGCAATCGCTCTGGCACCCGAATCGCAGAAAATCCTCTATCACCTCAGCCTTGTGCGACTTCTGCAAGAGGATCGCTCCTTGAAACGGGCAGCCGAACGGGCACTTGAGCGGGACTCTACAGATACCGCAGCCAGCAAAATCATGGCGGAACATTACAAAAAAAAGGACGAGTGGGACCGGGTAATCAACCTGTACGAGCGCTGTGTGCGACAAGCCCCCGAAGACCTGGATGTAGCCTATCAGTTGGGAGTAATTTACGCCATGAACGAGCGCTTTGCGGAGTTGCGAGACCTGCTGGTCTATTTGGACGACGCAGCGGAAACGCGCCGTTTTCTGCCTCTAATAGCCCAGGTCTTTCTCTATGAAGGCGATGGCGAACGAGCCGTACGCATCTTTCGAAATTACATCGCGCTTCTCGATGCTGCAGAGGCGGCACTTTACCGGGATATTTCTCTATTGGCCTCCATACCCGAACTGGAATCCTATGCCAGAGTCACATCAGCTATAGAGCGCGAAGCCTTTCTGCGCCGTTTCTGGATTCGGCACGATCTATCGCGTGTATCCGGCGGATTTTTGCGCCAGGCAGAGCACTACCGCCGGGTCTGGCACGCACGCACACATTTTTCCAAAGCGATGTACCCCTGGGACAGGCGGGGCGAAGTGTACATCCGCTACGGCGAACCCGATTATCGCTCAACATCCAACCGTCTAAATGCCGACATGCCAGCCAAAGCACAGCGCATCAAGGAGCGGATGGCCGTAGATCTCTACGGACCGGACGCGGTGGGCGAATTTTTCACAGGACCAGTATATCCCGTTCGGAGCAACCGCGCTTTTAGCCTCAAAGCACCCGATCCACAGGACCTCGGTTTGACCTCGGACGAGATCCAACTCATATTTTTGCTGGAAGACGCCCAGGATGCCGAACGAACCGAATTGTCGGAACGAGTACAGGCTGCCGACGCGGGTGAAGGAGACCAGGTGAACCGAATTGTGGATCAAGAGCAAACCCTGGCCGCACTGGGCGATGTGAACACGGGTGATCTGAGCTTTTCCCCGTCGCGGGTGCGCGAAGAGAGATTTGTCGAGCAGGCAATGGGCCTGTTCATGCCTGTAACCAACCGAGAAGACGCCAGCATTGTACCCTGGGAATCCTGGGTATATACCATGGTCGCTGAGGGCCTGGAAGTCACATTTACCGACGAGTATTTTCAGGGCAATTTCGAGTTTGCACCTGTACCCACGCATGTACCCAACGAATTAAAAGAGCGTTATGTCGCCGTGCGAGACCTGACGGATTTTCTGTACCATTCTCCAGAACTGGTACTAAACAAAATGGCCGGACGGATACCCGACTTTCACGATTTTGCCCGGGGCGCCCAGCCCCTGGATTTCTGGTATCGCACAGCCAGCTTTAAGGGAAAGGATGGACGCACGCGCCTGGAAATCTACAGCGGCATCCCCCCGGATTCACTCCTGAAAAAACAGGAGGGCACATGGGTCGTACGCAATGCCGCACTAACAGATCCCGAAGTGGATCAGACGTACCGGGACGAACGAAAATTTTTCCTCGATGAAACCTTTTTGCAAGCCTCTGTCGATACATCCCGCGGATGGCAAAATCTGGTGCTGGATATGACCGCTATAGAAGCACCACCGGGAACTTATGAACTCGGCCTGCGGGTTCGGGAGACGGAAACGCGGCGGTTTCAGATTTACAGACAACAGATAATATTGGAAGACTATTCGACGGCCGACTTGAATTTGAGCGACATCGAGCTGGCCTGGTCAATCTCAGATGAGCCACTGTCAGAAGATGTTTTTATCAAACAAGGCTTGAGCATAATGCCTATGTCCGTATGGGCATTCCCAGAAAAGCATCCGGCCTTTCTCTATTTTGAAATCTATCACCTGAGCAGGGATGAATTTGGACAAACGCATTACCGCGTGACCTATGACATCCAATCCAAAGACCAGAAGAGCCGGGGTGCCCGCGTGCTCGCCGGACTGGGTCGTCTGCTGGGAAAAGAAGAGAGGCAACAGGGCGTGAGCGTGACCTATGACCAGACCGGAAATACCACAGACGGCCTCTCTTATGTGGAGCTAAATCTCGACGGAGCGGGAAAAGGCGACCACGAGGTGCAGGTCACCGTAGAAGACCTGGTAAGCGGCGTGCAGGTTACTAAAAAAACGACCTTTGGGATTCGATAAGTGAGAGTGTGTTTTATTTAATATTACAAGTAATTCAAATAATCTATTATAAAAATCATATTAAAAATACCTATCAGTTAAACTCATCACAACCTGCAAGTCTGCCTTGTACCCATTCCGATCTGCAAATCAATTCCCACTGATTTTTATTCTGTCAAAAGGCAGAATTTTTTTTGCGAAACCGCTTGACATCTGAGTACGAGGGCTTTAAATTTTAGTAAGCTAATACTTACTATTAATAATATCATCATCTATATTTAATTATAGAGCATAATTTTATTAGCTACAAAAATAAATAATGCTTCGTAAAGATCAACATCCACTCCCACCTGCAAGTTATCGAGTTGCGTGGGCATCTCAAAGGAGGATTGCGTATGAAACGAGTGATAATTTCCGCAGTTTGTTTGATGTTTTTCGCACTTCCGGGCAATAGCTATGGCGATGCCCATCAGGACACGGGCGTAGTGGGGAAAGTTGGCCTGGGTTTGAGCGGAAACTTCAACTTTCCCGTGTTCGGCATGAAGGATCGTTTCCGCGCACAGGAAGCATTCGGGCTGTATTTCACCTATGCGCGGAATGCGCGCAATACCTTAGAGGTAGAATTTCACCGCACGCACTTTGATCCCGGCAAAATCCAGGAAGCCACCTTTTACTGGCCCGAAGACAAGCCGGAAGAGTGGCAGAAAATCACAAGTCCGCTGGCGCGCAATTCTATGACAGTCAATGCGTTTACGATCAACGGCCTGTATCACCTGAAAGAGCGAACAGGTGGTTCGGATGGCGTGACCGGAGGACCCTTCATCACCTATGGCGGTGGGTTTTACCACTATAAAAATTCGGTATCGGGCCTGATCTTTGCAGGACAACCGAACCTGGGCGGGGGGATCGACACGACATTGGAACTCGCGCCGTTCAATGATACGGATGTGGCGTGGGGGCTCAACGTGGGTTTAGGCGTGGAGGTAATGGCAAGTAGTCGCGCAGCAGTTGATGCGCGGGCGCGGTGGAACTTGCTGATCGGGGAATTGCGTCAGCTGGAGTCTTATGGCGTCGCGCGGACCTTTCCGCTGCACTATTTCGAAATCGGACTTTCAGTCAAGTACTATGTGATGTAAGTGTAACCCTTTATTAAGGAGGCATAGAGATGATAAGAAAGTTAGCATTTTTGTCCGTTTTGCTGGTTTGTATCCTGGGTGTGCAGGACTGGGCACAGGCAGCAACAACGGGTAAGATAGCGGGCAGGGTAATGGATACAACGGGCGATCCATTGCCCGGTGCCAACGTCGTGATTCTGGGAACAAACCGGGGTGCGACCGCAGATGCAGAAGGATATTATATCATCTTGCTGGTCCTGCCGGGAACGCACAGTTTGGAAGCCTCTCTGGTGGGGTACCAGAAGGTGGTGCAACAAAATGTGAAAGTGGTGGTGGGCTATACCACCACAGTGGATTTCAAGCTCACCGAGACAGCACTGGAAGCCGAAGAACTGATCGTGACAGCAGAGCGTCCACCCGTAGAGCCGGACAAGACCGCGAGCAAATACTATGTAACGGCTGACGAGATCGACTTGCAGCCCGTGGTCAAAGATGCTCGGGCGTGGGCGGGCTTGCAGCCGGGCGTACAGAAAGACGGACGGTCAGTGCGGCAGGGCAACTTTCAAATGGACGAAGGCGAACGCCGTGCGGGCTGGTACACGACAACGCCAAAGCCCATTTCACTCACCTATACTGTTGACGGTGTGCGGATGGTGAACAATGACCGCCGCGCGGCAAATATGTTCACGGGTGTGAACCGCGCATCGATCCAGGAAATCTCTGTGGTAACCGGTGTTCCAGAAGCCGAATACGGAAACATGGACGCCGGGATCATCAATATCGTGACGCGAGAAGGTAGCCGAGACTACCACGGATTTTTCGAGTATCGATACACGGTTGCCGGAAAGCGGCATTACGGCTTTAATGCTTACGATCCGATCATTCACCTGAACCAGGGCACGGGCAAGAGCCGCATCCGCCTGGACGATCCGGCCTGGTTACAGGAAAAGGAAAATATTGGTGCCGATGGATTGCCCGGCACAGGGGATGATTCGGGACGTCTGGTGCATATCCAACCAGACGATTACACAGATATATCGGGACATCGCGTTGAAGGCTCATTTTCCGGTCCTCTTGGAAACAAGGCCTCATTCCACGTGAGCGCGCAGACAAATCGACAACCCGTACAGCGTCCCGACCCCGCGCTTCAGGGCTTGCCCAATTATCAAATGACGGGCAAACTGACGTTTGGCGTGACGCCCAATATCAGCCTGAAGCTGGGTGGTGTGTATGGAACGAACCAGAATTTCCGAAACACGCGAGAATCGGCATTATCAGCCGGTCGAGACCTGTTTTTGCCCGCAAATGTAGATGGTGCTGGCAAAGAGATCGAATGGAACTCGATGTTGTACGCGTATTTGACACACTCCCTGTCTTCGCGCACCCTGTATGAGTTGCGTATCTCGCGTTCAGACAGCGAGCAGGACACATCGGGGATGCCTATAGAAACGTTCAATGTGGTTCGGGACTCCGACAAGTGGTTTACGGCAGCACCTCGCGAGGTCCTGGACTACCGATTGAATCGCCAGACGCGCCACAATTTGAAATTTGATTTTACCAGCCAGGTTACAAAGGGAAATTTCTTCAAGGCAGGTGCCGAGGCAACGTGGTTCCAAACCTATCAGTGGGAGTCACAGAGCCGTGGAACATCGGGCAGTTATCGGGTCTGGTCGATGTATGACTACTATGCATCGGCTCAGAACCGGTTGGGTGCAGATGGTCAGATGGACTTTGTACCCGCCACGACTGTAAATGGCGTAAAACTCCCCGACTTAAGTCGAGCAAGCAATCTCGACGACCCGGCCTGGAACGCCTTTCGGGATCACCCGAGAAAGGCATTCCAGCTTGGAGCTTATGCACAGGACAAGATGGAGTTTGAGGGAATGGTCGTGAACATGGGCGTGCGTCTGGATGCGTTCAATCACGGCGGGCAGACGCGTCCCGAACCCGTGTGGTCAGTGCTGCCCCAAAACCGCTGGTTTTCCGATGCAGATGCGTCGTTGGCGCGACAGGGACAAACGCCGTATCCCAACAATCCGCAGTCATTCCCGACTTATGATGGTCTAAATATGTTCAAGCTGTCGCCGCGCTTCGGGGTGTCTCACCCGATTACCGCGCGGTCTGCGATTCACTTCTCCTATGGCCGGTTCTTCGTCCTCCCGATTTTCTATTCGATGTATGGACAAACCTGGCAGTCGGCTTCGGGCCGAAGCGTAGCCGAAGACCTGAACGCAGACGGCAGATACAGTTCTTATGAGTATTACGGCGGCCTGGAAATGGGATCTACCAAGCGCGGATCGACTAATTCGCGTCCGGGCAGTACCGTGAACTACGAAGTGGGCGTCGATTGGAACTTTGTTTCGGACTACACGGCCAATGCGACGATGTTCTACCGCCGCACAGAAGACTATCTCCAGCAGAACAACACGTTTTTGCACGATCCGGTAGAGAAACAGATCAAGCGCGCGCACTGGTATCAGAACGCGTACAGCGGTGAAACGCGCGGCCTGGAATTGGCCGTGAGCAAGCGGTTCACCAACTTCTTCTCATTCCGCGCGACGTGGAGTTGGTACTGGGAGCAGAACAACTTCTACGGCGGTCGGGAGTGGGTGTCCCGCTGGTACGTGGATTCGGACTTCCTGGCCAAAGACGCGTATCGCTTCAAATTTGTAATCGACCAGAACACGGGTGAGCGCATCTGGCAACCTCTGTCGAGTGCTGAAGTCGATGCTATCGGCATGTTTGCCGATCAGTTGGTACAACAGGAAATCGACGCCAATCGGGAATTGTGGATTACCGAAAAATTCGCCAATCAGGTGCCCGATGCACAGGTTGGATTCCCCTGGACCAACGAGCGGAATATCGCGGCTCGTATAGCTACCGTGGGTTCGGTGCGCGGTCCCGCCAACATGCGCGATGCCACAGGCGATGGCAGCATTACATTCCTATTTGCCACGCCGGAAGGATATGGTCCAAAGGTGGGCGGAAGCAAGGTGCTGAGCGATCTGAACGTGAACCTGGTGCTGCGAATCGAGCCGGGCACATTCTTCCGCTATAGCCAGCCTACGCCAGCTCCTTCGACTGCCAACAAGTTGATCAGGAATCAGTTGTTGTACACCAATCCAACGGCATTCCGCACGGATCTTGGCATTCAGAAGGGCTTCCGGATCGGGAAATTGCGTCCGACCGTATTCTTTGAGGCGACCAATTTGTTCAACGCCAAAAAGCCGCGTTCGATCCGCAGGTGGAATTTCTTCCACGACATACCGAAGTACGGTCTGGCTGAGAACCAGCCCACACCAGTGGTGGTGCGGGACAACAACCAGATCTGGGATCAGTGGAACAGCTATACGAATCGCACCCGCGAGATCTATTTCGGCGTGCGCACGAGCATGTAAACCGGTGGGCCAGAGAACCAGAACAGGAGCTCTGGCCCTGGCGCCTCATAAGTAAGGAGTGATTTTATGTTTAAACAAATAGTTGGTAAGGCGCTTGCTGGCATTTTTCTGACTGGACTATTTGTGACAGGGGTTCAGGCGGTGGATGAGCCAGTGCCAATGAAACAGATTGACCGGTCAAAGTTGTCGGAATCGTTTCGCAACACAGGACAGCAGGGCGGAACATTTGCCCTGGGGTCGGAAGGGTATGTGGCGCGGGAAAACGGTTCGATGACGTATCCGTATATTTATACGGGGTCTTCGACATCGGGCAGTTTCGGCGGTCGAGACCAGGACTACGACAACTCGAAGGGCCAGGGGGTGTGGATACTCGCGCGGGATGCGAGTGGAAATACCTTTGTCACATCATCGGGACCGGTGTCCAACACCGGAGATGTGGAGCAAGTGGTGCCAGACCTGACGCCTGGATCGGGCAATTTGCGTTTGAGAAACGGACAAGATCCGCCGATCGTAGCCGCCCGACTGGGGTATGATACCCAGGACGCCAATGTGTGGTTCAACACGGACCGCGGCGGGATTACCGAGCAATCCAAGCCGATTTCCGACGAGCCTGTGGAAGTGGATAATTACCGCGAGAACGGCAAGTACACGCTGCCCAAATTCGATCACTTTCCAGAAGAAACCGTGATTACGAAATGGCGCAGCAATACGAATATTGAGCCAGACGGGACGGGGATGACGATTACGCGAACTGCGTATGGATGGAGCCATCCGGATTACGACGATTTCTTTTTTGTAGAACTGGTCATAGAGAATACCTCAGGCCGGTCCTATGAAGAAGTGTATATGGGGTACTTGAACTACTTCAGCGTGAACAAACCCGGACACTCCTATCGCAAGTGGAATGGCTACTGGTTTTCCGAGCCGGGGCGGCGCCTGGAAGACGATAGGTATCAGTTTACCGAGTCCGCCAATTACGGTGGGAAATACCGGGGTAAGAAGGTATCGTATCAGTACGATGGCGATGCGCCCACCAGTTCAAATAACGACATGGGCGAACCCCGATTCGGCGCAGAGGCCATTGGCGTAATCGGATATCGGGCAGAGCAAGAATTGTATTCGCCACAATACATAGGCTGGGGACCTGTGGATGTGACACCGCCCTTTATCAACGATCCAGACGTCTATGTACCGATTAGGGGCACGGCGATGGGAGGCGAGGACATTCCCAATAGTCAGCCCGCTTTTGCACACTGGTGGAAACGCCGAAGCCGTACGAACATCGAGTTTGAGCCGCATGAGACAATTGATACGGTTGAAGAGTTGTGGAAAAAGTTCATCACGCCGGGCAAGCCCTATGACGACAACCCGGTTGAAGGTGGCCCAAACCCCGATGAGCGAGAGTTGCAGGAGCAATTGCACTCGCAGATGTTCGGTCCCTGGAAGTTGACACCGGGCGACAAGGCAAAAATCGTGGTGGTTTTTGCCGCGGGTATGGCCGCCGAAAATGCGGGTGCGGGCGGTGAGCCGATGGACTTCCGACTGTGGGCAATGACGCCAGGCGCGCAGGGGCAGGTACCCGGCGGTGAGGATATTTTGTTCAACCACATCGACCGCGCGCGTCAATTGTACGCAATGGGATTTGACCTGCCCAATCAACCGCCAGATGTAGAATCGATTGCGCGTGCTGAAACTGACCGCGCTGTTTTGCTTCGCAGCAATGCAAATGGCAACGTGGAACTGTCCTGGAGCGATGGTGCCGACGATGCGGTGCATCCGGATTATTCGGGCGGAGAGGCGCAGGATGTGGCCGGTTACAAAATTTACGGGAACACGGCGCTGATCCAAACAGATCCCGTGCAGCATGCTGGCTCGCCTCTGGGCCCGTGGAATTTGATCGCCACAATTCAGGCCAAGGACCCGAGTTATTACGATGCATCGACCGGGACTTATACTTTTGCCGATGAGAACTCTGTTACGGGATTCGGTTATCGGTATAATATCGTAACCTATGCCAACGGGCACGCGAACTGGGAAAACACGAATGCACAGAAAAACGCGATTCCAGGCGCGCAAATGCCCGTCCCGACAACACTTGCAGATCTGCCTGCCATAGTTCAAAACCACATCCGCGCGGGGACCGAGTCGAGCCATATTGTGACGGCTGCGCGACACAACACAAGTGGTGGTCAGTTTACACCTGTTGTGGCTGCCTCAGATGGGTTTGACGCCTTAGACGAAAAAGTGCTCGTAGTGCCAAATCCATGGAAAGATGACGGATTACACTCCTTTGGCGCACAGGGCGACAACAACAAGCGCATGCGGTTTACCAACCTGCCGCGTCTGGCCCGCATCTCGATTTTCACGGCTGCGGGAGACCTCGTGATGGAGATAGTACACGATGGGACGCGCGGCGCGCAGCACACCGCAGAAGTGAGCTGGTCTCAGCGGGCGCGTTCTGGCACGTCGTATGCGTCTCCGGGGATTTATTTCTTCGCCGTGGAATCGCTGGTGCCCGGGCAAGAAGGCAAGGTTCAGACGGGCAGTTTTCTGATTATCCAGTAAAGACCGACAGGAGAGACGAACACTCTGTTCCGTCTCTCTACAAACAAAGGAGAGTGGATGTGAAACGATTAACTGCGATTTATACGATGCTCCTGGCTGTCGGACTTATGGGTTCAGAAGCCTGGACACAGCAATATCAATTGCCGTCCGGCGTGCGCGCGGGTCAGCATCGGACAAAAGAGTTCCACGGAACCGGGCGGGCATCGTTCCACGCGTTGAAGGTGGGGCAAAGCGCGCGGGCAGCAGCAATGGGCGATGCATTTACAGCCGCAGCCGACGACATCAATGCGATGTTCTGGAACACAGCCGCATTGACCCACATCGAGCAATTCGAATATACCCTGGGATATACGCGCTGGATGGTAGATTCAAAATTTTTCAACGGCGCGGTCGCCTGGCGATACGGCCAGCAGACCTTTGGACTGTCGGTCGTTCAATTTGACGCGGGCACCTCCCGCGAGACCACGCCTCTGGATCCGCAAGGGCGTTTCACGCGGGATATATCGGCCGGCGATATTTTTATAAACTTCGGCTATGCGTACAAGATGACGGACAAATTATCGCTGGGCGTGTCTGTAAAGTGGATTCAAGAGACGCTGGACCAGGACAAGATCAACAGTGCCTCATTCGACTTTTCCAGTGTTTTTTATACCGGATTTGGCAGTTCGCGCCTGGCCATGACGCTTCGCAACTTCGGCAAAGACCAGGAACTCGTAATTCCCGGTTCCCTGCCGCAAGGCACGTCAATTGCCCAGCCCCTGCTCTACACCATCGCTTTGGCCATGGAGCCTTATGGACGCAAGGGCGACCCCACGTATCTGACGGTAGCGGCCGAGTTGATACATCACATTGACGACCGCGAGCGCTGGCACGTAGGCGGCGAATTGTGGGTGGCCAACACGCTGGCACTGCGAGCCGGTTACCGGGGGCGCTACGACCTGGGTACCTGGACATTGGGCGGCGGCGTCCAAAAGGATTTGGGCGTGGGACGGAAGATCGGCGTCGATTTTGCATATATCAGTTTCGGCGAGCTATTTGATCCGCCCCTGCGCGTATCCATAACCGGATCGTTCTAACGAACGCTCCAAATCCAAAAAAACGACCGGTGAGTTCTCTGCTCATCGGTCATTTTTTTCTGGATTATGTATCTGCGCCAGTCCTCTGGCCGCATCCTCAATACCGGGCCATATCCGCAGTGCCCGCTGGAAAGCGCGCCGAGCCAATTCCGTATTCCCCCGCCTCACATAAGCCCATCCAAGAAAAGTATGCACATAAGGGTCGGTCGCCCAGACCTCTTTGCTCGCCTGTTCGTATTCGGCGAAAACAGCTTCATAGCGCTCGTAGTCCTGGCCCTTGAGATGATATGCACCCAGATTTTCAATAGTCGGCACGAGGGCAAACCGCACAATCCGAATCGGATCGTCTAACAAGGGAACCAAAGCAGGCACAACCCGCGCCTGACCGATCAGACCCAGACCTTCTACCGCCTTTGCGCGGATGAGCGGATGCGGATCTTTTAAGACACTGAGGAGGATAGGCACTGCCTGCGCGGAACGGGTGCGTCCCAGAAGCAAAGCCGCAGAAGCCCGCCGCGTGGGATTATTGGACAGATTGAGCAACTCCTCTTTCAGAGGAGACACAGCCATCGGATTTCCCTGCCGTCCCAGTGCAACAGCGGCCGTTTGCAAAAGATAATCATCCTGTTTCCCCCACCAGGCTTCTGTCTTTTCTACAGCCCATTCGGGCGGGCGGTCCCCGTGGCATTCGCCGCAGGCATTTGGGATGCCAAAACGTACGGTATTCGCAGGAACCGGAGGCGCAATGCGGTGGTCAAACACGCGCACCCGGCGCACTTCTGGAATGGAGGGCATGTGGCAATCTACACAGGCGATGGGCTGCTCGTGGTGGCTGTGTTCCTGGGGCTTTATATCCCGGTGACACTGCATACATA